>JAWVDZ010000475.1:0-2557 GCA_033856955.1 Gaiellales bacterium | reverse complement strand
GAGGCAGCGGGGCGTAGCTCAGCCTGGTTAGAGCGCCGCGTTTGGGACGCGGAGGTCGCTGGTTCGAATCCGGCCGCCCCGATGAAGTCCGGTTCGAAAAGTGCGACCCGGTACGACCCGGCGAGTCAGCGCGAGACAAACTGTCAGGACAAGCCGGCGGGTCGCGGTGGGTCGCACCGAGACACCGCGGCCAGCACCGAACGGGCGCGATGTCGCTTGTGTCCGTTGCGGAAGTGACCGCGATGCCGGGACCGGTGGTCCGCGCACCCGCAGCTAGCGAGGAGTCAGTTGAACGATCGGGATGGCGCGCCCCGCGCTCGCGGCTCGCGCACGGTAATCGAGATAGGGCGGGAAGACACGATCCGCGAGGTGCCAGAGCCGTGCCCGCTCCGCCTCGTCGTCGATGACCTCGGCGTGGAACCGGTGGCCCCCGAGCTTGACCTCGGGATGGACGCGAAGATTGTGAAACCAGGCCGGGTGCTGCGCCATCCCCAGCTTTGAGGCGATGATCGTGACCCGTTCACCATCGTGGAAGTAGATGACCCCATTCCGGCGCGGCCGCCCGGTCCGTGCGCCTCGTGTCTCGAGCAGCGCCGTAGGGAGCAGTAGACCCATGCCGACTCGCCCTCCGCTCAGCCGCAGCAGGAGAGGGTCGAGCTTCCAGACGACCTTACGCGAGAGCCACCCCATCGCACGGGTTCCCACGAGCCGGGCGTACGCGCGGTAGACGACACCTCGCCGCTTCTGCGGATCGACATATGGAAGGCCGGGCTCGGACACCGTCAGTGAAGGTACGTCCGCCGGCCGGCCGTTCCGCCAACCGCTTCGCCAAACCCCTCCTAGGCGGCCATGTGGTCGAGCAGCGCCTGCGCGGCGTGCGGGCAGAACTGCGTGCCCAGGTTCTTTTCGAGCTCCGCGCGGGCGACGTGCTCGGGCAGCGCCTTGCGGTAGGGACGGTCGCTCGTCATCGCGTTCCAGGCGTCGCAGACCAGTGTGATGCGGCTGGCGCGGGGGATCGCCTCGCCGGCGAGCCCGTCGGGGTAGCCGCCGCCGTCCCAGCGCTCGTGCTCGGCGCGGATCGCGGGCGCCAGGTGGGCGAGGCCGGGGACACCGCTTATCAGCCGCTCCGACGCGATCGGGTGCTCGCGCATGACGTCCCACTCCTCGGCGGAGAGCTTGCCCGGCTTGCGCAGGATGGCGTCGGGGATCGCGATCTTGCCGATGTCGTGCAACAGCGCGACGTGGCGGAGGTCGGCGAGCTCGGCCTCAGGCAGCTCGAGCCTCCGGCCGACCGCGAGCGCCAGCTCGACGACCGCCTCGGAGTGCTCGGCGGTGTAGGCGTCGCGGGCCTCCACCGCGGCCACCAGCGTGGTGGCCGTTGCGGCCTGAACCGCGAGCTCGCGAGCGGCCGCCTGCAGCTGCTCGCGCTCGACGGTGTCGGCCACGAGCCGCGCGAGCACGTGCAGGAACTGCAGCTCGCGGTAGCCGAGCGCGGGCTTGGCGGCGTGGGCGGCGGCGCACAGTGTGCCGTAGACCCTGCCGTCCGAGAAGAGCAGCGGCACCGACGCGTACGCGCCGATGTTCGCCAGCTGGGTCACCGGCAGCTCGGCGGCGCGGGGCTCGGCGGCGACGCTGGGAATGAGGTTCGGCAGCCGGCCGGCCAGGATGCGGTGGCAGATCGTCTGCTCGACCGGGAGCCCGAGGCCCTCGGCGACGAAGAACGAGTCCGCGTCCCCGTCGACCTTGCGCAGCATCTGCTGCGGGCCGACGAACTCCGTCGCCATCGCGATCTCCATGTCGAGGAACTCGCGCACGGCGGCGAGGGCGCCGTCGACCGTCGGGTGCTGGGCGAGGGCGCCGAGATCGGCAAGCGTCGCGCTGATCTGCCCGTCCGATTCCACCGCATGGGTGCGTGATGGCGGCATAGGCTCTTTGATCGGCAGCGGGGGCCGGATCTTTTGGAACGGTGCGCCGCGCGCGGCGGTCGCTCAGGCGGCGACGAGCACGTCCGGCGGTCTGCCGCGGGGGGCTCAGCCCTTGACGGGAGCGAGCGCCGCGCGCGCCACGAGGTGCGTCGGCGCCTTGGGCGAGGTGCCGGTCTTCTCGCGGGATACGACGACGTTCTTGAAGTGCGCGTAGTTCTTCGGCAACTCGGCGGCGCCCTGCATGACGCCCTTCGAATCCGTGCCCTGCACGCCGATCGGCTGGACGTCGGCGTTCGAGTTCCAGAGCCAGACCTCGTAGGCCTCGGTCTTGACGTTGACCGGCTGGAGCTTGGCCTGGACGACGAGGATCTTGCGCGTGCCCTGCGCGTAGATGCCGGCCGGGCCGGTGGCGGTCTCGCCGGGCTCGGGCTTGAGCGTGCCCTGGCTCTCGGCCTTGGGCGTGGCCTGCGCGCCCTGGGCTCCGGTCGCGCCTGGCGCCCCGCTCGCGGCGCGAGCGGATTCCGAGCTTGCGGTAACGCGCCCGGGGGTCTGCTGCCCGGGGGCTCAGCCCTTGACGGGAGCGAGCGCCGCGCGCGCCACGAGGTGCGTCGGCGCCTTGGGCGAGGTGCCGG
>JAWVDZ010000474.1:0-5326 GCA_033856955.1 Gaiellales bacterium | reverse complement strand
CCCCGGAGCTGATCGAGGCGGCCGACGGCTGCGTTGACGGCCCCGAGGCGGTCGTCGGGCTGCTGGCCCTGTTATAGAGGCTTTGCCTACTTCAGCAGCTTCTTGAGCTGTGCCCAGGTGCGGGTGTTGACGACGTCATCCGCCTTTGCCCAGCCGCGGCGCGCGTTCATGACGCCGAACCGCATGTAGTCGAGCGCCCGCACGCTGTGGGCGTCGGTGTCGATGCTCAGCTTCGCGCCCGCCTCCACCGCCATGCGGACGTTGCCGTCGCGCAGGTCGAGCCGGTCGGGCTGGCCGCTGACCTCGAGCACGGTGCCGGTCTCGACCGCCTTCGCGATCACCGCCTCCATGTCCATGGCATACGGCTCCCGTCGCCCGATCAGCCGGCCGGTGGGATGGCCGATCAGGTCGACGTGCGGGTTCTCCATCGCCGCGCACAGCCGCTTGGTCTGGTCGGCCTCGCTCAGCCGGTGCGACGCATGCAGGCTGGCCACCACCACGTCCAGCTCCGCCAGCAGCTCGTCCGAGTAATCGAGCGAGCCGTCCTTGAGGATGTCCACCTCGGCACCGGCCAGCAGCGTGAACCCCTTCAACGTCGCGGCCAGCTCGCGTACCCGTTCGATCTGGCGGCGCAGCCGGCCGGCGTCAAGCCCCATGCCGAAGCCGACCGCGGGCGAGTGGTCGGTCACGTTCAGGTAGGCATAGCCCTTGGCCCGCGCGGCGGCGACCATCTCCTCGAGCGTCGATTTGCCATCGCTCCAGTCGGTATGTGAGTGCAGGTCGCCGCGGATCTGATCGAGCGTGACCAGGTCGGGCAGCGCGTGGGCACGGGCGGCCTCGATCTCGCCCCTGTTCTCGCGCAGCTCCGGCGGCACCCAGTCCATGCCCAGGCGCTTGTACACCTCGGTCTCATCGCGGCTGCGCATCACCTCGCCCGTGGCAAGCTGCTCGATGCCGTACTCGCTCACCTTGAGCCCGGCCTTGACCGCCGCCTCGCGCAGCGCGACGTTGTGATCCTTCGACCCGCTGAGGTGCTGGAGCAGGTTCCCGAACAGGCCCGGCTCGACCATCCGCAGCTCGACTCGGGTGCCGTCGTGGGCGATGCAGGTCACCTTGGTGTCGCCTCGCGCCTCCACCTCGGCCACCCACTCCAGGGCGGCGAAGCCGTCGGCCACGGAGCCGGGATCTTCGCTTGCGAGCACCAGGTCGATGTCCTTGGCGGTTTCGGCGTAGCGGCGAAGGCTGCCCGCGATCTCACACTCGGCGACGCCGGGCAGCGTCTTCAGCTCGGCCACGATCCGCTCGGCGAAGGGGCGCAGGCGGGCGACCGAGATGCGCTCCCGCTTCTCGGCGCGGGGCGACTCGAGTCCGGCCAGGATCGCCTGCTCGGTCTTCTCCCCCATTCCCGCCAGGTCGCGGATGCGGCCGTCGCGGGCGGCCTGGAGCACCTCGTCCACCGTCTCCAGGCCCAGCTCGGTGAACACGCGCTTGGCCGTCTTCGGCCCCACCCCCGGCACACGCATCAGCGGCACCACGCCCGGCGGCGTGGCCGCCACCAGCTTGTCGAGCGCGGCGATGCTGCCGTTGGCGATCAGCTCGCCAACCTTGTCCGAGATCGTGTCGCCGACGCCGGGCAGCTCGACCAGCCGCCCCTGCTCAGACAGCCGCACCACCGACTCCGGCGTCTCGCGCAGCGTCTTCGCCGCTCGCCGGTAGGCGAGCACGCGGTAGGCGACGGCCCCCTCCAGCTCGAGCAGGTCGGCCATAAGCTCGAACCGCTCGGCGATCGAGGCGTTGCTGAGAGATGCGGATTCGATCATCAGGGCGAATGATAGGGTCAAGCCGTGGCATCGCACCGGTACCTGATCGTGCTTCCCACCTACGATGAGCGGGAGAACCTGCCGCGCGTGATCGAGGCGCTGGCGGCGATCCGCGACCTGACGCCGTTCGACGGCGACGTGCTGGTGGTGGACGACAACTCGCCGGACGGCACCGGGCAGCTGGCAGGCCAGCTTGCCGAGACGCACGAGTGGCTGCACGTGCTGCACCGAGAGGCGAAGGAGGGCCTGGGCCGGGCGTACCTGGCCGGCTTCGAGTGGGCGCTGGCGCGGCCCTACAGCCATGTGCTGGAGATGGACTGCGATCTCTCCCACCCGCCGGAGGCCGTGCCGGGCATGCTGATCGCCTCCGCGGACGCCGACCTGGTGCTGGGCTCGCGCTACGTGCCCGGCGGCGGCGTCGAAGGATGGCCGCCCTCGCGCAAGCTGATCTCGCGCGGCGGCTGCCTGTACGCGCGGCTGATGCTCGGCGTGCCGATCCGCGACCTCACCGGGGGCTTCAAGTGCTTCCGGCGGTGGGTGCTCGAATCGCTCGACCTGAGCCACGTGCGGGCGGGCGGCTACGCCTTCCAGATCGAGCTCACGTACCGCACGCTGCGGATGGGCGGGCGGGTGGTCGAGCTGCCGATCACGTTCACCGACCGCACGCTCGGCAGCTCGAAGATGAGCCGCTCGATCGTGATCGAGGCCGTGCGCCAGGTGCCCGCCCTCAGGCTCCAGGCCGCACGCGGCCGGCTGGTCGAGGGTGAGACCGGCGAACGGCCGTTGCCCTCCCTGTAACGATCGCGTTGCAGAATCGTCGATTCGCCGAGGCCTGCTCTAGAGTCCGCGGATGATCCGCCGGCCAGGCCCTCGCACGTCCGCCCTCCTGATCGTCGCCGCGACCGCCGTCGCGGGCGGCGCCTGGCTGGCAACCGCCTACGCGGGAACCGCCAGGCTGCGCGACGTCACCCCGGGCCCCAACGGCTGGACGAACCGCTCGACGCCGGACATCGTCCTGCGCGTGGACAACGTCTCCGGGCTGAAGCGCTACGCGGTGGCGATCGACGGACGCACGGTGACCGAGCATGTCGAACGGCGCGGCGACGGGCTGGTGGTGGCGGGAGTCCGGCTCGCCGACGGCCGCCACCGGGTCTCGGTGGAAGCCACCGCGGCCGGGATCTTCGGCGGTGAGATCCGCCACAGCTGGACGATCAACGTCGACACCCAAGCCCCCGGCCTGCACGTGTCGGGCGTCCCCAGCAGGGGCTGGCTGCGGTCTGACACGCTGCGTCTGAGAGGCCAGACCGAGGCCGGCTCGCGGATCGAGGTGCGGGCGGGCGCCTCAACGGCGCGCGCGGATGCCGACGCAGACGGCAGCTTTGCCGTCAGCCTCAGCCTGACGGACGGAGCCCTGCCGCTGTCGGTGACGGCTCGCGACCGGGCCGGCAACATCGCCAGCTCGACGGCCACGCTGCGGGTCGACGCAACCGCTCCCGCGATCGACGTGCACGCACCGGCCACGGCCCATGCCAACCGCCCGCTGCTCTCGGCCGACGTCACCGACTCAAACGGCGTGGCAGAGCAGCGGGTGACGCTGGACGGCAAGCCGTTTCGGCTCGGACAGCGGCCGGCAGCTCCACTGGCCGAGGGCGTGCACTGGCTCAAGCTGTCGGCGCAGGACGCGGCCGGCAACGAGACGCGGCGCACGGCCCGGATCCTGGTGGACAGCACCGAGCGGCTGGGCGGAGCGACGCTGATCCCCGGCGCCAGGGGGGCCGATGTGGAGGCGCTCGAGCGGGCGCTCAGGCGGCAGGGCTACTACCAGGGGACGCTGACGCGCATCTACGGAAGCCGGACGGAGGCCGCCGTGCGCGCGTTCCAGCATGCCAGGCTGATCCCGGTCGACGGCGTGGCGGGTATCGACACCGTGGGAGCGATGTCGACGCGGATCGTGATCGACGAGTCCGACCACTCGCTGACGCTGTACCGCGTGGGCAAGCGCCCGCTGCGATTCGGCGTGGCGGTCGGCCAGCCCGCCTACCCGACGCCGACGGGCACCTTCTCGATCATCGTCAAGGTGGTCGACCCGACGTGGACGCCGCCCGACTCACCCTGGGCCCAGGGCGCGCTGCCGATCCCGCCGGGGCCAGACAATCCGCTGGGAACGCGCTGGATGGGCCTCAGCTCGCCCAACGTCGGCATCCACGGCACCAACGACCCGGCGTCGATCGGCTACAGCGTCTCGCACGGCTGCATCCGGATGCAGATCCCAGACGCCGAGCGGCTGTTCGACATGGTGTACGTGGGCACGACCGTGACGATCCGTGCTTGAGAAGCGACTCGGCGTGGAATCTCCCTTCTGAGGCGGGTCTATACTTGCATCGCGGTCCGTCAACCAAGGAGCCCGAGTGAACGACAACATCGTCGAAGTCAGCGACGCGAACTTCCAGAGCGAGGTCGAGACCTCCGAACAGCCCGTCGTCGTCGACTTCTGGGCGCCGTGGTGCGGCCCCTGCCGGGTGATGGAGCCCATCCTGGACGAGCTGGCGGAGCAGAACCTCGGCCGCGTCAAGTTCACCAAGCTGAACGTCGACGACAACCAGGACACGGCCGCCAAGTACGAGATCCTCTCGATCCCGACGTTGCTGGTGTTCCAGGGCGGAGCGGTGCAGAAGAAGCTGATCGGCGCTGTCCCCAGGCGACGGCTGGAGGATGAGCTGAGCACCTGGCTGGTCACCGCCTAGCTTCGGCTGCAAACCGTCGCCTTTCGCCGACTTTCGCCGACATTAGACCCGTAGCGCGGCCACCGCAGCCACGCCGGACGCAATCACAACAGCGCCCGAAAGCTGGCGGACGGTCAGGCGCTCGCCGTACACGATGTACGAGACGATCGCGGCCACGGCGGCGAACTGCGACGCCAGCACTGCGGGCACGGCCACCCCGTCGCGGGCGCCGATGATGTAGCCCGTGAACCCGGTCACCTCGGCGAGGCCGGAGAACACGACCAGCGGCAGCGCCGGACCGGGCCGGGGAAGCTCGCCCCGGAGCGCGAGCGGCACGACGACGAACAGCACGCCGATCACCCGCGCCACGAGGATCGTCCACAGCGGCCCGATCGCATCCCCCGACTGCGAGCTGGCGATCAGCCCCACGCCGAACACCGTGGCGGCCGTGAAGGCGTACAGCGACGGTCGAAGCTCGAGGTCGGCCCTGCTGCCGTGGAACGTCACGACCACGACGCCGACGGCGACCACCGTCAGGGCCACGGCGGTCGCAGCGCTCAGCCCCTGGCCGAGCAGCACGACCGAGAACAGCGCCGCCAGCGCTCCCTCGGTGGACGCGATCGGCGCCACCACGCCCACCTTGCCGATGCGAAGCGCGCGGTAGAGCATCGAGAGCCCGAACACCGAAGCCGCGCCGGCCAGCAGCGCCCAGGCGGCGCCGTGCAGGTCCACATCCGGCAGCCCCTCGGACAGCGGCGCGGCCACGAGGCAGAGCACGAGGCC
>JAWVDZ010000473.1:0-3655 GCA_033856955.1 Gaiellales bacterium | reverse complement strand
GCTGCTGGTCACGCACGACGTCGACGAGGCGCTTCGCACCTGCCGGTGGATCGCGGTGATGTCGGCTCGCCCGGGGCGGATCGTGCTGCATGCCGAGACGGCAACGCTCGACCGCGACGCGGTGCTGGGGGCGCTGCGCGGATGAGGCGCTACGCCTGGATCCCCCTGCTCGCGCTGCTGCTGCTGGCCTGGGAGGCGTGGGTGCGGCTGCGCGGGATCCCGGACTACCTGCTGCCGGCGCCGAGCGCGATCGCCCAGGCGTTGTGGGACGGCCGCTCCGATCTGGCGTCGCAGGCACTGGTGACGCTGCGGGAGATGGTGCTGGGGCTGTTGGCGGCGGTGGCCTTCGGGCTGGCGTCGGCGATGGCGATTCGCCGAGTGGATTGGCTGCGCGCGGCCGTCTACCCTCTGCTGATCGCCTCGCAGAGCGTGCCGATCGTGTCGCTCTCGCCGCTGCTTTTGATCTACCTCGGCTTCGGGCTGACGCCCCACGTCGTGATCGTGGCACTGGTCTGCTTCTTCCCGGTGACGGCGAACGCACTGTCCGGCTTCGACCGCACGCCGGCCGATCTGCGCCGGATGATGCGAACCCTGAACGCCTCGCCGCGCGCGATCTTCTGGCGGATCGAGCTTCCCTGGGCGCTGCCGCAGATCTTCACCGGAGTTCGCATCGGCACCGCCTATGCCGCGATCGGAGCGGTCTTCTCGGAGTACGCCGGTGGCAGCGGCGGGCTGGCCGATTCGATGCGCGAGCAGCTCGACACGCCGCTGGTGGGTGCCGCCATCACGCTGCTCGCGGCGCTCTCGCTGGCCCTGGTCGGGCTCGTGATGTTGCTCGAGCGGCTGGCCGTGCCGTGGGCGAACGAGGAGTAGGATCCGGCGCATAACCGTTTGCCGGGGAGTCCCACCACGGGGCTGAGAGGGCGCGAGCCGCGCGCCGACCCGCCGAACCTGATCCGGATCATGCCGGCGAAGGGATGCAAGCAATGCTTCGACGACTCGTTCTTCTCCTCCCTCTCGTGGTGCTGGCCGCGGCGTGCGGCGGGGGCGTCGTGGCCCCGCCACCGGGCCCACGCGTCCCGGTGAGCGTCTCGCTGCAGCTCGACTGGTACCCCAACCCCGACCACGTCGGGCTCTACACGGCCATCGACGGCGGGTTCTTCGAACGCCACGGACTGATCGTCAAGCCGCGGCAGCCGTCCGACGTGTCCGACCCGATCAAGCTGGTCGCAGCCGGGCGGTCCGACCTCGGCATCTCCTACGAGCCGGAGCTGTTCTTCGCCCAGCAGCACGACGCTCCGGTGGTGGCGGTCTCGGCGATCATCCCTACAGCGCTGAACGCGGTGATCGTGCCCGGCGACGCCGGCGTGCGCACGCCCGCAGACCTGCGCGGCAAGACGATCGGCGTCGACGGAAGCGACTCGACCAGCGCCTACCTGGACGCGATGCTGCGGCACGTCGGCCTCGACCCGCAGCACGATGTCCACACGGTCAACGTCGGCTTCAACCTGCTTCCGGCTCTGCTGGGCGGAAAGGTGGATGCGATCGCTGGCGGCTTCCAGAACATCGAGGGCGCCCAGCTCGAGGTGCGCGGACTGCACCCGGTCGTGTTCCCGGTGGATGAGTACGGCGTTCCCACCTACGACGAGCTCGTCGTGGTGGCGAACAGCGACCGGCTAAAGAGCGACGCTCAGTACCGAGCGATCGTGCACTCGTTCGTCGCGGCCCTCAGGGCCGGCACGAGGTATGCCAAGAGCCACCCCGAGGCGGCGCTGGTGGCGATGCGCGCCCACGTCTCGTCGGACTACAAGAGCGTGCTCGAGACGTCGGTGCCCGAGACGCTGCGCCTGCTCGACACGACCTCGCTCGACCCCAAGGCGTGGGACGCGTTCGGCCGCTGGATGGAGGCGCAGGGCCTGCTCGACAAGCCCCCGGACGGCGCGGCACTGGTCGCACGCCCGTAAGATTAAGGTGTGGAACATGACTCGATGAAGGGTCGGCTGCTGATAGCCACCCCGACGCTGCTCGACCCCAACTTCCGGCGGACGGTGGTGCTGCTGCTCGAGCACACGCCGGACGGCGCGATCGGGGTGGTGCTGAACCGGCCCTCCGACACCGAGGCCCGCGAGGCGGTTCCCGACCTGCGGGCGGTGCTGCTTGACGACGAGCCGATCTTCCTGGGCGGCCCGGTGCAGCCTGAGACGGTGATCGCGCTGGCCGACCACACCGATCCGCTGGACGAGGACGGCGCCATCTGCGGCTCGATCGCGTCGCTCGAGTTCGACGACGACCCGGACCGGCTGCAGGCGTCGGTCAGCCGGGCGCGGGTGTTTGCCGGCTACGCCGGCTGGGAGTCGGGCCAGCTCGAAGGCGAGATCGAGGAGGAGGCCTGGTTCACCGAGGAGGCGCTGCCGGGCGACGTCTTCAGCAGCGACCCGGAGCACCTCTGGTCACACGTCCTGGAGCGGATGGGTAGCGAGTACCGGCTGCTGGCGCGGATGCCGGACGACCCGCGCCTCAACTGACCCGGCACACCTCCGCCACACCGTCGCGACACCCGTCACGCGCACGCGCCAATCCAGTCACAGCCCCCTCCACAACAATTGGAGTCAAACACCTGTCGTGTGGGCGTTGCATAATTGTGGCGCAATCGGCACGGGTGGTTCGCGTGGTTGGGCCGATCGTCCGCCGCAGCCAATTATTGGAGTCAACCCCCTGTCGTGTGGGCGTTGCGAACTCGTGACGTGGCTGTGGCAGACTGAGCCGACACGGAGATGCCGAAAGGGGAGCCCGAGATGTCGACAACGTCAAGCGGTACCGGCTGGATGATCGAGCATGTCGATGCCGTGCCGCCGGTGAAGCCGGACTGGCCGGCGACCTGGAAGTCGATCCGCCACCACTTCAACATCACGTCCTTCGGCATCAACGCGGTGACCAAGGACGCCGGCAACGTCCTGATCCCCGAGCACGACGAGATCGAGTCCGGACAGCAGGAGCTGTACTTCGTCCACAAGGGGGAGTGCACCGTGACGCTGAACGGCGAGCAGCTGACGGCGCCCGAGGGCTCGGTCGTGTCCGTCGAACCAGCGACGCGGCGCAAGTTCGAGGCCGCCGCCTCCCCGACCACGCTGCTCGTGATCGGCGCCACCCCCGGCCGGGCCTACGAGATCGGCGAGTGGGAAAAGTAGCCGTCTGCTACGGCCCTGTCGAGTAGAGTAGGAACGCGCCCTCCTCGTCGGCGATCTCGGCCTCGAGCGCCATGCCGATGCTGCGGGCGACGCCGATCGAGGCCTGGTTGCCGGGGTCGATCAGACACACCAGCCGCGACAGCCCGAGCTCGGCGCGGGCGTACTCGAGGATCCCCCGGGCGGCCTCCGCCCCGAGCCCCTGACGCCAGAACGGCGTGGCGAGCATGTAGGCGAGCTCGACCTCGTCGCGGCCCTCGATCGTCCAGGGAAGCAGGCCGCAGCGGCCGATGAACCGGCCCGTCGGCCGGTGGACCGTCGCCCACAGGCCGAGGTCGGGATGCTCCGGGTGGCCGTTCAGGAACCACTCCAGCTCGTCTCGCGTCGCCTCGTACGTCAATGTGCCCTCCGGGAAGTACCGACGCATCTCAGGATCGCTGTAGAGCTCAAACAGCTCGTCCAGGTCGCCC
>JAWVDZ010000472.1:0-8115 GCA_033856955.1 Gaiellales bacterium | reverse complement strand
TCTCCGCCACCGCCAGCGAGGCGTGTTCGCTGGTGCCGCAGCCGACAACGTGGAGCGGCACCGCCGATCGGATCAGCAGCGCCAGCGGCGCTGTGTCCGTGCCGGTCGCGATCGTCTCCAGCAGATCCGGCTCGGACTCGATCATCTCGGCCATCACCCACGGCGGCGACTCGCGCAGCTCGGGAAAGGAATCGGTATGCCAAGCCGGAGTCGAGGCCATGGCGAAAGTGTAACCGCCGGGTGCCCGCCGCTCGGCGGACACCCGGCGGGGTCCTGTTAGGGCACCAGCGACCCGTAGATGTTCTGGTCGAGCCCACCCGCACGCGGGCAGAAGTCGACCGAGAGGTCGCCGCTCCTGCACTGCTTGACGTCGGCGTTGTCGTCGTCGGGGAACCTGAGATCGGTTCCGGGAACGATGTCGCGGCCGTCCGTCCAGACGGCGAAGGCGCGGTCGCCTCCGGCCGAGAGGTCGATGTAGTCACCCCAGAACGGCACCCGCCGTCCGTCGAACATCTCGAAGTCCGGGTTCGACGTCACGGATGAGAGCCGCGTCACGGCACCCCAGGTCGCGCCTCCGTTGCTGGAGGTGCGCGAGAAGGTGTCGAGCGAGGCAACGGTGGTGCCGTTGGCGCAGTTGCCGATCGGCCTGGCGGGGCTGTAGCAGCGGTCGTTGCGGCTGTCGTACCAGGCCACCCGCAGCACGCCCCGGTAGGCGTCCACCACCGGCCAGATCTGATGGCCGGACGACTCCGGTGCGATCAGCGCCGGCGCCGACCAGTGAGCGCCGCCGTCGGTGGTCTTGACGATGTAGGCACCCGCCTGGCCGCCGTTTCCGGGGCCCATCACGCCGAACGTGTTGCCGGTCGCGACCTCGGTCCCCGGCTTGGTGGCCTGGAACACGATCCAGACCGTGCCGGCATCTCCCTGCGCCGTCTGGTCGGCTGCGATGCGCGGCGACGAGTCGTGCCGGAAGAACGTGAACCCGGACGCGCAGGCGTCGAAGTCGTCGCCGCAGTCGCCGGCGGTTGCGGCGGCTCCTTCATCCACCGCGTCCGGCTGATCCGCAAGCTCGCGGGCCTCCGCCGCCCCCGCCACGCCCTGGTCGCTGGCGTCGTAGCCCTCGAACACGGCCGCGGTTCGGATCTTTGACCAGGTCGCTCCGCCGTCGGTCGACTTGACGTAACGGGCCGCATCCCGGCGGTCGCTCTTCCAGTGGTCGTTGACGAACGAGACGTAGATGTCGCCGTTCTTGGTTATGGCGATGTCCGAGCCCTGCAGGCTCTGGGCCGACTCGGTCAGCTTGATGGAATGTGACCACGTGCGGCCGTGGTCGGTGGAGCGGCTGAAGAACAGCTGGTTGGTGCCGCCGTTGCCCTCGAACCGCGTCCAGGTGACATACACGTTTCCGTCGAACCGGCCGCCGGTGCGATCCACGTCCATCCACACCTTGTCGTTGAAGTGGCCCAGGAAGAGGGGTGAAGGCGTGCCCTGCTGGACCGTGAACGACCCCACGAAGCGGGTGCCGTCGGCGGACGTCGCTCCAGCTGCGCCGCCCGGGTTGTCGTACACCGAGATGTTGATGTCGCCATCGGCCTTCTTCGAGATGTCGGACTGGTCGCCGATCGAGCCGAAGAAGGCGCGGCCGTGCGTGTCCCACGCCACGACCGGATCGCCCAGCGTGGTGGAGCGGATGTGACTGCGGTTGGTTGCCGCCGCGGAGCTGTCGCCGGGGTAGCCGGGCACCAGCGAGTTCGTCCAGCTGGCGCCGCCGTTCTGCGTGCGGTAGTAGCCCAGCCAGATCGGGCCGACCGGCTGCGGCACGCCGTCGGCGTCGTTCTGGAAGACCCCGCAGTAGTCGTTCGAGCTTCCCAGCATCACGTTCGAGTTGCGCGGATCGACGGCGATCGCGGGCTCGTTCTTGCGGCCGCGCGAGACGGAGCACTCGCGCAGCAGGGCGTCGTTGTAGCCCGCCGTGCCGGAGCTCACGTAGGTATGGTCGGTCACCCGGACGTCGGTGCTTCCGGATGCGCCGGCCACGGTTGGAACGGCCATCACTCCCAGCATGGCCAGTACTGCCGCGCCCTTGCGGGCGCGTTGTCGAGATCGAATCACGATCACTCCCCCATCGGTGTAGGTATCGCTTCCGCCGCAGTTATGACAGCGCTTGAGCGTCCAGTCAAGGGAATTCTCGATCAGGTATCGGGAAAGCCGCCCGCCACACTACCCAACGACACGCGGTAGTATCGATGCCAGAGATGCGAACGCGGCTCCCTCTGCTCACCGCGGTAACGGTCATGCTTGCCGCCCTTGCCGGGCACCAGTCGGCGCACGCCGGCGCGTCCACGTGCACCGCGACGGCCACCGGGCACCACGCGCGCCAGCAGCTGCTGGCGGTTCACCTGTCGGCCGGCTGTCCGTCCACCGGCACCGCGACGGGAGCGCTCAGCTTCTTGCAGTATCCGGGGATCCGGGGCAGGACGAGCTTCACCATCAACTATGCCGAGGCAACGATCGCAATTCGCATGCCGGCGACGCTCTCGATCGCGCCGGCGTGGACAGCTCACAGCGCCACGCCCGCCCTCGAGGTGAGCATCAAGGCGACGCCCAAGCGGCAGCTCTTCGGTGCCGGCAGGCTCACGATCAACGGCGGTTTCAAAGCTGCCAACGGAGCCCTGGTGACGTGGACGCAGACGCTGACGGCGACGCCTGACCGGATAAACCTGGGCTCGATCAGGATCCGTGCCCAGTTCCCGGGTGGCCGCCGGATGGTGATCCAGGTGCACCAGGACAGAAGCTTCTGCGCAACCGGCAAGACCTGCCCGTTCGCTCACTCCGTGACCACCGAGACCTACTCGTTCCCGCCCTCGTTCACCTCGGCGTCCGTCACCTCGGCGAACTCGTTCATCACCGGCAACGGAACCCTGCGGTGGGGGCGTGAGCTGCCGGTGATTCTGCTCCGCGACGCGGCCAGCGGCCGCATCCTCGGCCGCTCCGATCTGCTCGCGGTCGTGCGCGTGCCCAGCTGAGCAACCGTCTATCCTGCTCCGCATGGATGCTCGCCCAATCGGCGTGTTCGACTCCGGCGTCGGTGGGCTGACGGTGCTGCACGAGTGCCTGGTCACGCTTCCCCACGAGGACTTCATCTACTTCGGCGACTCGAGTCCCGAGCGATTTCCCTACGGGCCGAAGCCGGCCGAGACGATTCGGCGCTATGCCCACGAGATCGCCCATCACCTCGCCCAGCGCGACGTGAAGCTGCTGGTGGTGGCGTGCAATTCGGCCACCTCGGCAGCGCTGCCCGACCTGCAGCGCGAGTTCGAGGTGCCGCTGATCGGCGTGATCACGCCCGAGGCGCACGCCGCGGTGCAGGCCACGCGAGCCCGCCGAGTGGGCGTGATGGCGACGGAGGCGACGGTCGAGAGCAGCCGCTATCCGGCGGCGATCGCGGCGCTCGACGCGGGCGTCGCGGTGACCCAGGTGGCCTGTCCCGACCTGGTGCCGCTGATCCAGTCCGGCGACGTCAACGGCCACGAGCTGCACGAGGCTGCCAAGCGCTACGCCGAGCCGCTGAAGTCGGCGGGCGTGGACACCGTGATCCTGGGCTGCACCCACTATCCGCTGATCCGCCCCATGCTGCAGCGGATCTTCGGCCGTGATGTCTCGCTGATCACGTCGGCCGAGGAGGTCGCGCGCGAGGTGGCGGCGACGCTCGACCGTCGCCGCGTGGGCAACGATCCCCAGCGCGAGGGGCGCTACCGCTTCCTCTGCACCGGCGACGAGGGCACCTTCGTGGAGGTCGCCGGGCGGTTCCTTCAGCTGCCGCTGACCGAGGTCGAGCGGGTCGATCCGGCCGCGCTGGCGGCGGCGGCATGACCCGCGCCGACGGCCGCGGGCCCGGCCAGCTTCGGCCGGTCACGATCGAGCCCGGCTTCATCGAGAACGCGCACGGATCGGTGCTGTTCTCGATCGGCAAGACGCGGCTCGTCTGCACGGCGATGATCGAGGAGACGGTGCCGGGCTGGATGCGGGGACGCGGTAGCGGCTGGGTGACGTCCGAGTACGGCATGCTGCCCGGCTCGACCTCGGAGCGAAAGCCGCGCGACGCGGCCCGCGGCAGGCAGGACGGCCGCACCGTCGAGATCCAGCGCCTGATCGGCCGGTCGCTTCGCTCGGTGGTGGACTTCAAGGGGCTTGGTGAGCGCACGGTGTGGATCGACTGCGACGTGCTTCAGGCCGACGGCGGCACCCGCTGCGCCGCGATCTGCGGCGGCTACGTTGCGCTTGTGCTGGCGCTGACCGGGCTGGTGGATTCTCGGAAGCTGAAGGAGCTGCCGCTGACCGACTCGGTGGCGGCCGTCTCGGTCGGCATCGTGGACGGCGTGCCGCTGCTCGACCTGCCCTACGCGGAGGACTCGCGGGCCGAGGTGGACATGAACGTCGTCATCTCAGGACGCGGGCAGATGATCGAGGTGCAGGCCACGGCCGAGAAGACCCCGTTCGGACGGGCATCGCTGGACGATCTGCTGGTGCTCGCGGCGGACGGTATCGAGCAGATCTCCGCGATTCAGACGCGGGTGCTGCACGAGGCCCGAACCGCCGTCGGCTGAGTGCCGGTCAGTCCGTCCACCACTCCTTGATCATCTCGACGTCGCCCTCGTGGTGCGCACCGAAGGCGAGCAGGTCGATCCCCTGCGACCCACCCTCGAACGCGCGCGTCACGCCGGGGGCGACGCGGATCGCGTCCAGCTGCTTGACCTCGACCACGTCATCGTCGAGCTTGACCCTCCCCGAGCCGGCCAGCACCACGTAGACCTCCTCGGCCTCGTCGTGCTTGTGCGCGAAGCCCTGTCGCTTGCCCGGCTTGACGCGGTGGAGGCTGACCCCCGTCTCGGTGGCCTCGAGGTCACTGGTGGCAAACCGGGCCTCCTGGAGCTCGCCATATCCGAACTTGGGGGCGGAGTCGTCGACATCTGTCAGCTTCTTGATCGTGAACGGAGCAGCCATGGTGGCTCCTTTCGGGTTTTGCGTCGAACTACCCCAGTGTCGGCTGTGGTACTCGTAGACTCTGCCGATGAGGCTGATCCTCGCGTCCCACAACCCGCACAAGGCGAAGGAGTTCGAACGGCTGCTGCCGGGGTTCGAGGTCGTCCCGTATGACGGCGAGCTGCCGGAGGAGACCGGCGAGACGTTTCGCGAGAACGCCGAGCTGAAGGCCGTGCACGTGCACTCGGCGCTGGGTGGCGGCGCGTGGGTGCTGGCCGACGACTCGGGCATCGAGGCCTCGGCGCTGGGCGGCCGCCCGGGAGTCCGCTCGGCCCGCTTCGCCGGCGAGCAGGCCACCGACGAGCAGAACCTGGTGGCGCTGCTGGCCGCCGTCGAGCACGAACCCGACCACGGCGTCGCCTACGCGGCGGAGCTGGTGCTGATCGCGCCCCACGGCCGCCGCCTCTACGCTCGTGGAGAGCTGCGAGGCACGCTCGCAGACTCGCCGCGCGGTGACGGCGGATTCGGCTACGACCCGGCGTTCGTCCCTGAGGGTGAGACGCGCACGGTGGGGGAGATGTCCGCAGCCGAGAAGGACGCGATCTCCCACCGCGCCCGCGCCGCCGCGAGCCTGCTCGCCCAGCTCGGGGAGTGAGCCGCTAGGCCAGACCCGTCAGTTCCTCCTCATCGGGCGGCTGGTGGCGGGCCCAGTGGCGCCAGTTGATCTCGGCGCCGATCACGATCACGTTCGCCATCAGGTACAGCCACACCAGCAGCAGCACCAGCCCCCCGAAGGCCCGCAGCGCGAACAGCACGTCGGCTCGCTGCAGGTAGTAGGGGACGGCCTGGAAGGAGACCTGGAACAGCACGGTTCCGAACAGCGCGCCCGGCCACACGTCGCCTCGGTGCAGCTCGACGTTGGTCAGCACGCGGTAGACGACCATCAGGAAGATGAACGATCCGACGCTCGAGAAGGCCAGCGAGATCACGTAGGGGACCACGCTCGAGGTGAGAAAGCCGGACGTGTGCCGGTGGAGCCAGCCGTTGGTCAGCGCCGCCACCAGCAGCGACGTGAACAGCACCGCGAGCGACGACAGGACGAGCAGGAAGCTGATCCACTTGCCCGCGATGAAGCTGCGGTTGCCGACCCGGAAGATGATGTTCAGGGCCGACTCCAGTGCCGAGTAGAAGCCGAGCGCGCTCCACAGGATGCCGACGAACCCGATCACGAAGAAGGTGCCCGCGTTCGACTGCACCGAGCGCACCAGCTGCAGCAGGTCGTTCACCGATTGGCTGGGCAGGATCCGCTCCATCTCTTGCACGATGTAGCTGGACTGGTCCATCTGGCCGGCGAGACCCAGCGCGGACAGGATCAGGAACAGGAACGGGAACATGGACAGCAGTGCGTAGTAGGCCACCATCGCGGCCAGGTGAGGGCCGCGATCGCGCAGGTACTTGGCCAGCACCGAGCCGGTCTCACCGGCCACCCGGCGGTATGGAAGCCACCAGTTCGGGGCGGTCTCGCTGGTCATCAACTGTGAGGATATCGGCACGCCCCCTGTGCTAGCGTGAGAGCCGTGGACGCCGCTGCCGCAATTGCCGAGCTTCGCGACCTGTCGACCCAGATCGAGAGCGTGGTCGTGGCACCCCGCAGCGGGGCGCCGATCGCGTCCAGCGTCCCCGACGACGACGCCCTGAGGATGGTCGAGAGCGCCCGCGCGCTTGCCGACGGCGCCGACCAGGTGCGGCGCGACCTCGGCCGTGACGCGCTCGCCCAGCTGCAGGCGGCGACGCCAGAGGGAAGCGTGTTCGTGGTCGTCGACGAGCAGCGGATGGCTGTTGCCACCACCGGCGCCGACCCGACCGTCGGCCTGGTCTTCTACGACCTCAAGACGCTGCTTCGCCAGCTCGCCCAGGACGACAGCGGAAACGGCGGAGATGGAGGCGACGATGCCACGGCGTAAGCTCGTGATCCCGGTCGTGATCGGCGCCGGGTCGTTCCTGGGCACGATCCTCTATCGCCGGCGCTCAACTCGCAGCCGCACGCGGCTGGATGTCTACTTCGACGACGGTTCGATGGTGTCGCTGGCGGCCGGTTCGCCGGACGCCGACCGGCTGATGCCCCACGCAGACGACGTGCTGGCGGCCTCCCGGGCCGGCGCGTGAACCGCGACGAGCTGGCCAAGCTGCTGCTCGAGCGGGCCTACCTGGAGGGCGATTTCGTGCTGCGGTCGGGCCGCCGCAGCCGCTACTACCTCGACAAGTACCGGTTCGAGACCGAGCCGCGGCTGCTGGCCGGCCTGGGGCGCGAGCTGGCGTCGCTGGTGCGGGAGCATGCCGGTGACGCAGAGCTGCTGGCTGGACCTGAGCTTGGCGCCGTGCCGCTGGCCTCGGTGACCTCGGTCGAGACCGGGCTGCCCTTCCTAATTGTAAGGAAAGAGGCAAAGGAGTACGGCACCGCCAAGCGTCTGGAGGGCGTTTTCGAGCCCGGCCAGCGCGTCTGCGTGGTCGAGGACGTGGTCACATCGGGCGGTGCACTGCTCTCCGCGGTGGCCGCTCTGCGGGCCGCCGACCTCCACGTTTCCGCTGCAATTTGCGTGGTCGACCGCGAGGAGGGGGGCGCCGACGCGATTGCCGCGGCGGGAGTCTCGTTCCATCCGCTCTATACCGCTTCCGGGCTGGGTGTCGGCTCGGCCTCCGCCAACGTCTGAAATCCCTTTGGTGAAGCGGATTGTTGACATCCGACAGAGGTGCTAGGGTAGCCGCGTTGAACCCATTCCGGCCCCGAAACGATCAGGAGGAAACAGGGTGACGAAGAGCGATTTTATCGACGCGGTTGCGACCAGGTCGAACCTCTCCAAGAAGGACGCAGGCGCCGCCGTCGACGCCGTGCTCGAGTCCGTCAAGGACGCGCTTTCGAAGGGTGACGACGTCGTGTTCACCGGCTTCGGCAAGTTCACGGTTCAGAATCGAAAGGCGCGCACGGGTGTGAACCCCCGCAACCCTGGCCAGAAGGTGCAGATTCCGGCCAGCAAGGTGCCGAAGTTCTCCGCCGGCAGCCAGTTGAAGGCTGCTGTGAAGAGCTGAGCTGGACCTCCTGAAGTCTCGCGCGGTCGCCCGCCGCCCTTAGTG
>JAWVDZ010000471.1:0-4019 GCA_033856955.1 Gaiellales bacterium | reverse complement strand
AGTCAGCAGGAAGGCGAAGGCGATGTAGATCGTGAGCCAGTTGTGTCCGAGCTGGGCGGTGAAGAATCCAGTGCCATCAAGGTGGTGGAAGCCCGACAGCTCGCCCCAGTTGGCCTTGGACGGTACGAACACGGCAGCGATCGCAAGGAACGTGAGCGGGATCATCGCCAGCAGACCGAGCACGGTGGCGAACATCGCCCCCAGCCGAATACCGAGCCAGGCGGGTATGAACACCACGAGAATGCCGCCGATCGCGATCGCGATCGTCCAGTAGGCGATGAAGGTGTGGATCGGTGTGACGCCGCTGGTGAGGTTGAGGCCCAGCAACGACGCGATGTAATAGGAGGCCAGGATCATGTTCAACGGAGCGACCGGGAACCAGCCAAGCCAGTACGCCCAGGCGGTGAAGCCGTTCACGTGCTTCGCGAACCGCGGCCACTTGTCCTTGTAGGCCACGTATGCGTAGCTCGGCGAACCGCCGGTGCGCTCGGGCATCATCGCCGACAGCTCCGCCAGGATCAGGCAGAGACAGTAGCCGGTGATGGTGATGAAGATGATGAGCGGGATGGCGGAGGCGCCAAGTGACGTCACCATCACGGGCGCGATGCCCGTGACCAGGATGGTGCCGGCGAGGCCGATGACGAAGGCGCCCCACCAGTTGGTTTCGCGGCTGAGACCCCCACCCTCATAATCGGGGGCGCCGGATTCGACGGACGACGACATACAGCCTCCTTCAGATCGCAGGTGGCACGTGTTGCGAGAAGTGAATCATGCCGGGCGGACGCTTGTAAAGGGCCCCGCCCTAGAGTCCCAGCGGCACGTACCGGGCAAGCTGTTTCTGCTGAGCCGCAACGGCCTGGAACGCGTGCACCAGCTGACCGCGCGTCAGCGGCGGCAGGGTGCCCGGATCGAGCTGGTTGCCGAGCGGCTCGCCGCGCTCGACCTGCCCGGCCTGGAGCTCGATCCGCAGCCGAAGCACCAGCTCGAACGCCTCGCGAAGCTCGGAGGCCGCCTCGCGCTCGATCGTCCCGGCAGCCTCGGCCGCCGTCAGCCGGTCGAGCGTCGAGGAGACCGTGATGCCGGCGGCGATGCTGTGGAAGCGGGTCAGGTTGACGATCGGGATGATGCCGTGCTTCTTGAGGTCGATCCTGCCCAGATCGTCGGTCGCCAGCTTGCCGCGGCGGCCGATCGGCGGCACGAAGTCGGTCGCGGTGCGGGCCAGGCGGGTGATGAAGTCGGGATGCTGGGGAGCGCTGCGCTCGATCGTGACCAGCGGCCGTACGATCTCGAGCCCGCCCACGACGTGGCGGAAGTCGAACGAGACGGCAGCCCGCACCAGATGAGACCGGTCGGGTCGCTCCAGGCAGTCGCTCAGCACCCGCTCCCACTCGCTGCGGCTCATCCGCCACTGGCGGTTTCGGGCGAGCACGTCGGAGTTGTCTCGGCCAAAGCCGCAGCTCTCGAGCCCATCGTTGATCTGCTCGGTGACGCCGGCGAAGTAGGCGTCCACCTCGGGGCCGCCGGGGTCGTCGTAGGCGAAGGCGTTGTCCTGGTCGGAGGCGAGCGTCTGCTCGCGTCGGGCGACGCTGCCGAGCGCCATCCAGGCCCATGCGCAGGGCGGCGGCCCGCTGCGCTCGATGGCGATGTCGAGCAGGCGGGTGGTGGCCGTGTCGCCGGCCAGCGTCAGCACGCGGCAGGCGTCGACCGCCGACACGCCGGCCCGGATCAGGGCCACGATCGTCTGCGGCAGGTGCTGGGCTGCGGCGATCACCTGCTCCGGCGTCTCGGCCTTGCTGATCGCGCGGCGCACCGCGAACGGGGTGCGGCTCTCGAGGTACATCAGGTCGGTGGCGGTGACGATGCCAAGCGGCGTGCCGCGGGAGTCGACCACCGGCAGGTGGTGGATGCCGAGATCGAGCATGTCGATCATGGCGTCGATCGCGAGCCGGTCGGGTGGCACGGTCATGGCGTGGCTGACCATCAGCGCCGAGACAGGCGTCTCATACGAGAGCCCTTCCGCCACCAGCTTGCGGCGCAGGTCGGAGTCGGTCAGGACGCCCCAGCCGCCTTCCATCTCGACCAGGATGCAGGAGACGTCCTTCTCGGCCATCCGCTGCGCGGCCTCGCGGACGGTGTCGTCGGGCCTGCAGATGGCGGCCGGCCGGTGCACGAGGTCGCCCAGATGGGCGGTGCGGACGTCGCCCTGGGCGTGCACCACCTGTCCCGTTCGCACCATCCGGGCGCGCAGCGTGGCCGCCACGAACTCGCTCGACAGATGCGGCACGGCAAGGTGGGCCGGCACCAGGATCAGATCGCTGTCCACCCGCGTGCGTACGGTGAAGGCGGGTGCGCGGCCGGTCAGCATCGAGGGGTGGCCGAAGGCCTGGCCGACGTCGAGCACGTCCACCACCTCGCCGTCGTGAACCAGCTCGACGGCGCCTCGCCAGACGACGTAGACGCCGGTCGAGACGGCGCCGTCCTCGACCAGCACGTTGCAGCCGGCGGCGAAGTGCAGCTGCTGCGACCCCTCGGCGAGACGCTCCAGCTCGTCGCGGCCGACGCCGGAGAACGGCGGATAGCGTCCCAGGAACTCGGCCACATCGGTCACCGCGCCACGTCCCGCATCAACCGGCAATACTCCCACGTCATGCCGAAGATGCTACCCCGCCTGTCGCCCTCGGATCTGCTGCGCGAGCGGTTGATCGAAACCATCGACATCTCGCCTGACGGAAACCTCGTCGCCTACAGCGAGCGGCGAGTGGTCGCCGGAAAGGATCGCACCAGCCTGTGGCTGGTGCCGTTCGCGGGCGGGCGTCCGCGGAGGCTGACGCATGGCGCCTGGGCGGACGGCCGGCCGCGGTTCTCGCCGGACGGCCGCTCGCTCGCGTTCCTCTCCAACCGCGATGACAAGGACGTCACGCAGCTGCACGTGCTGCCGCTGGACGGTGGCGACGCAACGCGGTTGACGTCGTTCAAGCGCAGCGTGACCGAGGCCGAATGGATGCCGGACGGCCGCGCACTGGCGGTGATCGCAACCGACGACGAGTCACACGTCCTGAAGGGGGAGCGGGAGAAGGAGGCGGCCACGGTCCGCGTGCTGCGCCGCCTCGACTGGAGGATGGACGGAGAGGGTCTGCTCGACCACCCGCGACACGTGCACCTGGTGCCGCTGTCAGGACGCGCCAGGCGGCTGACCAAGGGCTCGTGGTCGGCCTCGCATCTGCGCCCCCACCCCGGCGGCCGCTCGATCGGCTTTCTGGCCGACCGCGGAAGCGACGCCGATATCGACCCCGACACGCAGGTGCAGGTGGTGGACGTCGCCAGCCGCCGCGTGCGGCAGCGCTCCAAGCTCCCAGGCGAGGTGGGCCAGTTCTCGTTCGATCGCGACGGCACGCTGATCTGCGTCGCGCTCGACCACCGGCTGCCGATGTCGGAGGATCCGTGGCGGCTGTGGCGGATGGCCGCGGATGGCACCGGCACCTGCCTGACCGCCGACCTCGACCGGTTCACCGGACAGGCACACACGAACGACGAGCGGCTGACGGTGATCCCCGACGCCGGCCGTGAGGTGCCTCACCGCCTTACCGACCAGGGGCTGGAGCCGCTGGTCGATCCGGCGCTGAACCCCTCCGTGCAGGCGCTCGCCGGGGCGGGCGGACGGGTCGCTGCGCTGATGACGATGAACGAGTACGACGGCGGCGACGTGTACGCGATCGAGCCTGGTGCAGCGCCCAGGCGGCTCACCAGCTCGGGCGACTCCTGGCTCTCCGGCCGCGCGCGCGGCGAGCTGGACGAGCTGATCGTGAAGGGCCCGGCCGGACCGATCCGCACCTTCGTGCTCTCGCCGCCGGGTGCGGGAGGGCGGCCGTTGCCGACCATCCTGCACGTCCACGGCGGCCCCACCTGGGCCTGGCCGCGCTGCGCCGACGCCACCGATCACATGCTGGTGGGAGCGGGCTTCCGGGTGGTGCGGCCAAACATCCGCGGCTCGTTCGATGCCGGCCGGGAGTGGATCTCGG
>JAWVDZ010000470.1:0-10104 GCA_033856955.1 Gaiellales bacterium | reverse complement strand
AGATGTTCCCGCCGATGAGCACCGAGGGCGTGCTGGGCGCCGCCTTCCTGCCCCAGGACGGCTACCTCGATCCCAGCCAGCTGACGTTCGCGCTGGCGGACGGCGCGCGCCTGCGCGGAGCCGAGATCGCGCAGCGCACGCGGGTGCTCGGCATCACGCTCGAGAACGGCCGCGTGCACGAGGTGGTGACCGATCGGGGCGCGATCCGCACCGACGTCGTGATCAACGCCGGCGGCATGTACGCACCCCAGATCGCGCGCATGGTCGGCGTCGACGTGCCGATCATCCCCTACGCGCACGAGTTCCTGGTCACCGAGGCGTTCGACCCGCCGCTGCCGCCGCTGCCCACGCTGCGCGACCCCGACAACCTCGTCTACTGGCGCACCGAGGTGGGCGGCCTGATCATGGGCGGCTACGAGCGCGATCCGGCGCCGTGGGCGCTGGACGGCGTGCCGGACGGATTCGAGGCGCAGCTCCTGCCCGAGGATTGGGAGCGGTTCGACGAGCTGCTGACCAACTCGATCCAGCGCGTGCCCGCCATGGAGGGCGCCCAGGTGCGCAAGCTGTTCAACGGGCCGGAGGCGTTCACGCCGGACGGCGAGTTCATCCTCGGCGAGTCGGACGTGCCCGGCTTCTGGGTGGCGGCCGGCTTCTGCGCACATGGGCTGGCCGGCGCCGGCGGCATGGGCTGGCAGGTGGCGGAGTGGATCGTGGAGGGCGAGCCGAGCCTCGACCTGTGGCAGATGGACATCCGTCGCTTCGGCCGCCAGTACCGCAGCCAGGCCTACACGCTGGCCCGCGCCACCGAGGTCTACGCCACCTACTACGACATCAAGTACCCCAACCACGAGCGCCAGGCCGGCCGGCCGCTGCGGCTCTCGCCCGCCTATCAGCGGCTGACCGAGCTGGGCGCCTCGTTCGGCGAGAAGTCGGGCTGGGAGCGGGCGAACTGGTTCGACCCCAACGCCGCGGCGGGCGACGAGTCGCTGCGCCCGCGGGGCTGGGCGGGCGAGAACTGGTCGCCCGCGATCCACGCAGAGGCGATGGCGACGCGCACCGCGGCCGGCCTGTTCGACGAGAGCTCGTTCGCCAAGTTCGAGGTGCAGGGGCCGGGCGCGCTGGCGCTGCTCCAGCACCTCTGCGCGAACGATGTCGACCGCGTGCCGGGGTCGGTCACCTACACCCAGATGCTGAACGCGCGCGGCGGCATCGAGTGCGACTTCACGGTCACCCGGCTGGCCGGCGACCGGTTCCGGATCGTCACCGGAACGGCCTTCGGCAACCACGACATGGGCTGGGTGCGCAGGCACGTTCCCGGGGACGGAAGCGTGCAGCTGAACGACGTCACGTCGACGCTGGCCTGCTTCGGGCTCTGGGGGCCGCGGGCGCGCGACGTGCTGGCGCCACTGACCAAGAGCGACCTCTCCAACGAGGCCTTCCGCTACATGACGGCGCAGGAGATCTCGGTCGGCAGCGTGCCCTGCCTGGCGGTGCGCGTCACCTACGTCGGCGAGCTGGGCTGGGAGCTCTACTGCCCCAGCGAGTACGGCCAGGCGCTGTGGGATCTGCTCTGGCAGTCGGGCGCGGATCACGGCATGCTGGCCTGTGGCTACCGGGCGATCGACGCGCTTCGGATCGAGAAGGGCTACCGCGTGTGGGGCGCCGACATGACGCCCGAGGAGACTCCGGACGAGGCCGGGCTGGGGTTCGCCGTCAAGCCTGACAAGGGCGAGTTCAAGGGTCGCATGGCCCTGCTGGCGGCGCGCGCCGAGCCGCCGGCGCGGCGACTCTGCTGCCTGGTGCTGGCCGATCCCCGCTCGGTCTGCCTTGGATCCGAGCCGGTGCGGATCGGCGGCGAGGTGCTCGGACGGGTCACGACCGGCGGCTACGGCTTCGCGGTCGAGCGCTCGATCGCCTACGCCTACCTGCCCGCCTCGGCCGCGACCGGGACGTCCGTGGAGGTCGAGGTGTTCGGCGAGTGGGTTTCGGCGGAAGTGTCGGCCGAGCCGCTGTGGGATCCGAGCGGCGCGCGGATCCGGGACTGAACGCGGCCGCCGCGCACCCGTCATTCATGTAACAACGCCGCCCTGACCTCGGCCGCGGGGCTCGCATCCCGTACGCTTGAGGCATGGCCGCGAACCGCATCCTGCTGGTCGAGGACGACGCCACGATCCGCGAGATGACGCGGCTCTCGCTGGAACGGGACGGTTTCCGGGTGGAAACAGCCGAGGACGGCCCGTCCGGGCTGGCCGCGTTCCTTGCTCAGCCGCCGGACATGGTGCTGCTGGACGTGATGCTGCCGGGGCTGGACGGCGTCTCGGTGTGCCGGGCGATCCGCGAGTCGAGCGTGGTGCCGGTGGTGATGCTGACCGCCCGCACCGACGCCGTCGACGTCGTGCTGGGCCTGGAGGCAGGAGCGGACGACTACGTCACAAAGCCGTTTCAGCCGTCGGTGCTGGCGGCCCGGATGCGCGCGGTGCTGCGACGGGCGACACGCGCGGCACCCGCCCCGATGCTTCGCTTCGGCGATCTCGAGATCGACCCGCTGGGCATGGAGGTGCGGCGCGGCGGGGCGCCGCTGGCGCTGACGCCAACCGAGTACCGACTGCTGCTGATGCTGGCCGAGAACGCCGGCATCGTGCTCGGGCGCGAGCGGCTGCTGGAGGAGGTGTGGGGCTACGTGTGGGCCGGCGACACGCGGCTGGTGGACATGCACGTACGGCGGCTGCGGGGCAAGATCGGCCACGAGGCGATCGAGACGGTGCGCGGCGCGGGCTACAAGATGGTGCGGCCGTGAACTCCCTGCGGGCGCGGCTGGCGCTTGCCTTCGCATTGCTCGCGGCGCTGGTGGCAACGTTCGTGGGCGTGGTCGTGTACGAGCTGTCCACGCAGGACCTGCTCGACCGGGCACGCTCCAAGGCCGTGGCCAACGTGGGCTCGGCGGCGAGGCTGTATCTGTTCACCAAGCCCGTGATCCCCTACCCGGTGCTTCCCGCCGGAGACCCGTCGATCCCGCCTCAGCTGCGATCCTCGGTGGCGGACGGCCACGTCGCCACCTACCTCGGCTCATGGCACGGCCGGCCGGCGATCTGGGCCGGGCGGCCGGCCGCCGACGGCACGCCGATCTTCGTCCGCAACTCCTACACCGCCGAGCGGCAGTCGTTGAGCGATCTGAGGACGAAGCTGGCCTGGTCGGCGCTGGCGGCCGCCCTGGGCGGCGGCCTGGCCGGGGTGGCGCTGGCGGGCCGGCTGTCGCTGCGGTTGCGCCGGGCGGCGGCGACGGCGGAGCGGGTCGCCGCAGGAGACCTGGACGCCCGCATCGACGCCCGAGGGGGCGACGAGGTGGCCGCGCTGGGCGCGGCCGTCGACCGGATGGCGGACGCCCTCAGCCAGCGGATCGAGCGCGAGCAGCGATTCGTGGCAGACGTCGCGCACGATCTTCGTACCCCGCTGACCGGCCTGGTGGCGGCGGCCAGCCTGCTGGAGACCGATCAGGTGGGAACCGCGATCCGGGAGCGGGTCGCCCACCTCAGCAGCCTGGTCGAGGACCTGCTCGAGATCGCCCGGCTCGAGAACGGTTCGGCGACCCCCGACCTGCGCTGGGTGGACGTGGAGGCGCTTTCGCGAAGCGTCGCCGCGCGCCACAAAGGCGTCGAGGTGGACGCCGCCGAGCCGAGCCGGGCGCTGGTCGATCCGCGGCGGCTGGAGCGCGTGCTCGAGAACGTGATCGCGAACGCCGAGCGCCACGGCGCGCCGCCGATCCTGGTGACGGTTGGAGCCGCCCACGTCACGGTGCGCGACCACGGCCCGGGATTCGCGGCCGAGATGCTGGAGCGGGCAACCGAGCGGTTCGCGGCCGGCGACCCCGCCCGCGGCGAGGGGATCGGGCTTGGCCTGGCGATCGCAGCCGCGCAGGCCCGCGTCCTGGGCGCCCGGCTGGTGCTTGCCAACTCCGGCTCCGGCGGCGCGATGGTCACCATAAAGCTTCTCGAGCTGCCGGCATGAGGCGGGCGCTATCGGTTGCGGCGGTGCTGGTCGCCTCGGGGTGCGGCGGCCAGAACGGCCTGCACGTCGAGAACGGTGGCCACACGATCGCCGTGGCGACAACGCCGGTCGTGTCCGGCAACGGAGGGCCTGCCGCCGAGCAGCCGAGGCGGGTGACGGCTCGCCTCTCGCTGGGAGGGGTTCCGACCGTGGCGTGGGACGGCAGCTCGGTATGGTCGGCGGTGTGGCCGGGCGGATCGCGGGCGCTGGGCTCGCTGATCGGCATCGATCCCGTGACCGGGCGTGCGCGGACGCCGCTGCCGTTGCCACCCTCGACGCAGCCCTACCTGCTGGCGGCCACCGCTGACGGCCTGTTCGTGGCAACCGACCGGCGCCTACTTCGGATCGACCCGGCGGACGGCAGGACGGTCGCCAGCGCCGCTCTCGCGGGCAGCCCGCGGGGGATGGTCGAGTCGCACGGCAGCCTGTGGGTGACCGTCGACAGCGGCGTTCTGCTGCAGCTTGACTCGGCCCAGCTTCGCATCCAGAGCTCGACACCCGTTACCGCCCATCCGGACGCGGTCACGGTGGTGCCGGGCAGCGTCTACATAACCGACGACGGCGACCGCACCTTGCAGCGGATAGATCCCCGCAGCGGCCGCCTGCTGTCGACCGTCAGCATCGCTGGCGAGAGCGCCGGCGACCCCACGGCGGCGACCGTCTACGGCGACTCGATCTGGGTGTTCGAGGGCAGCTCGGTGGTGCGGCTGGCGCGGCGGGGCGAGCGCCTGCTCGACCGCATCACGTTGCCGGCGGGCGGCGCCTCGATGGCGGCCGGAACCGGCGGGGTGTGGGTGACGGGCCGGTTCGGCGTCGCCCGCATCGACCCCGGTAGCGGCCGGCTGGGCCACGCGATCCGGCTGGGAGCGCCGGCCGCGGCGCTGGCCACAACGGGCGACGCCGTGTGGGTGGCAGACAGCAACGGGGACATCGTCCGGCTGTCACCGTGAGCGCACCACCGGCATGGCGGCGAACCGGCCGTCACGGTCGCGTTCGAGCCACGGTCGCGGGCGGGAGCGAAGCCAGTCGACCAGCGTCGTGTAGGTCACGCAGCGTACCTCCGGCTTGACGCAGACCGTCTCCACGAATCTCGTCAGCGCACGCACGTAGGCGCCGTGGTTCCAGGTCGCGAAGTGGTTGCCGATCTCGAGCGGGGCGCGGTCGCCGTGGTAGTTGGCACGGAAGTAGCGCAGGTAGCTGAGGTAGGCGTCGCGCTCAAGCACGTGCGCCCGAGCGGGCGAGACCTCCACCGCTCCCGACTGGTTGACGTAGAAGTTGTAGTCCATCGAGAGCGAATCCCAGGGCGTGCCGACCAGCTTGATCAGGGCGAGCGGGAAGCTCCAGATTCCGTGCAGCCGCCGTGGCCACGCGCCGGGCGTCGCGGTCGCGCTGGTGTCGTAGCTCATCCCGTCCGAGAGCAGCGCCCGGCGCAGCAGGTCGAGGTGGCCCTCAAGGCACGGCGTGCGGCCACCCTGGATCTCCGCGTCCGGCACCTGCACGCCGGCATGGTGCAGCAGCTGGTGGAACTGCGCGAGCTCCTGCAGCCAGTCGGCCGTCGTCCAGGTGCCGACGTTGCCCGGATAGGGTGCGCAGAAGTGGCCGTTGTAGTGGGTACCGATCTCGTTGCCCTCGGCGTAGCCGAGGTTGATCTGGTGGACGATCGCGCGGACGTCGGCCCCGCTGGCGCTGAAGCCGATGTCGGAGCTGCCGGGACGGTGCCGGGGAGCGTGGTAGAGGTTCGCCTGCGCACGGTCGAGCAGGTAGACGCCGGACACGAAGAAGGTGAAGCGGGCGCCGGTGCGCTTACCGACGGCTCGCCAGTGCTTCCACAGCACCGGATCGCCGGAGCCGTCGAAGGAGATCATCACGAACTGCGGCGGCCGCCGGTAGCGCCCGCGCTGGTGGTGGTGCACCACGGGCTGTGGGATTGACAGCTGGGAGAGGACCGGCGCCGAGCTCACCGACGGCGCGGCGCGGGCAGTGTTGCCGGCGCAGGCAGCGCCGAGCAGTGCGATCAGCCCCACGTTGCCCAGCCACCGCCACCGGCGACAGAGGATCGCCTCGGGCGGCGCCGCTCCTGACGCCGCCCGAGGCGTGCTGCCCACCGCGCCCACAGCCCCGAGGACGGCTGCGGCGACCGCTGCGATCAGCGCCGCGAATGCCCCGGAACGATGACGGCGAGCCGGCATGAGGCAAGGTTACGAGCCACGTGTATCCGCCCCGAGTCGCCGGAGTAACGCTTACGTAACGGCCGGACGACACGCACCAAAACGTCACGCTTTTGGAGCGCCACCCCCCTTGACAGACAACAGGGTCTGACCCCCAATCCCCGGCCGTGTCGGCGAGCGAAAACCGAGCCTGACGAGGAGCGAGGGAGGCACAGTGCTTCGCACGGGCCGACCGAAGCGACAAAGTCAGGCGACGGTTTGCAGCCGCCGCGTGATTATCTGGTCGCGGCGCTGGCCTATGCCGACAATCGCGACCGGGACGCCCACCCGCTCTTCGACGAACGCGAGGTAGTCGCGGGCGGCGGCGGGCAGCTCGGCGTATTCGCGCACGGCTGAGATGTCCACGTTCCAGCCGGGCAGGTCCTCGTACACGGGCTGGGCGTGGTGGAAGTCGCTCTGGTGTCCGGGGAACTCGCCGGTGACGCCGCCATCGGGCAGCCGGTAGCCGGTGCAGACGGGAATCGAGTCGAAGATCGAGAGCACGTCGAGCTTGGTGACCGCGAGCTCGGTCAGGCCGTTGACCCGCGCCGCGAAGCGCAGTCCCACCAGGTCGAGCCAGCCGCAGCGACGGTCGCGGCCGGTGACGGTGCCGTACTCGCCGCCGTGCTCGCGGATGCGCCCACCGCGCTCCTCGTCCGCCTCGCTGGGGAAGGGCCCCGCGCCGACGCGGGTCAGGTATGCCTTGGTGACGCCGACCACCGAGTCGATGCGGGTGGGTCCAAGGCCGAGGCCGGTGCAGGCGCCGCCGGCGACCGGGTTCGAGCTGGTGACGAACGGGTAGGTACCGCTGTCGAGGTCGAGCAGGGTGCCCTGGGCTCCCTCGCACAGCACCCGGCGGCCGGCGTCAAGCGCCTGGTTGACCAACAGCGAGGTGTCGGCCACGAACGGTCGCACCCGCTCGGCGTAGCGCAGCGTGGCCTCGGTCAGCGCGTCCTTGTCGAGCGGCCGCTGATGGTAGATCTTGCGCAGCAGGATGTTCTTGACCGAGAGCGCGGTCTGGATCTTGGCGCGCAGGATCTTCTCGTCCAGCAGGTCCTGCACGCGGATGCCGACCCGGGCGGCCTTGTCGGCGTACGCCGGGCCGATGCCGCGACGGGTGGTGCCGATCTGGAGGCTGCCCAGCATCAGCTCGGAGTCGGCGTCGATGATCCGGTGCCAAGGCATGATCAGGTGGGCGTTGCCCGAGATGCGAAGGCCGGACACGTCGATGCCGCGTTCGATCAGCCCGTCAAGCTCCTCGATCAGCACCTCGGGGTCGACGACGCAGCCCGAGCCGAGCACGCAGATCGTGCCCGGGTAGAGGATGCCGCTCGGCACCAGCCGAAGCTTGTAGGTCTCGTCGCCCAGCACCAGAGTGTGGCCGGCGTTGTTGCCACCCTGATACCGGGCGACCACGTCCGCCCGCTCGGCGAGCGTGTCCACGATCTTGCCCTTGCCCTCGTCGCCCCACTGGGCGCCGACGATCACGCTGCACGGCACGGGGATCCACTCATCTCTAGTTGGGGCTCTGGGCCATGTTGGCGAAGCGCGTGTAGCGCCCCTGGTAGGCGAGTTGCACGCTGTCCAGCGGTCCGTTTCGGTGCTTGGAGATGATCAGCTCCGCCTCGCCCTTGTGCTCGCTCTCCGGGTCGTAGTAGTCGTCGCGGTAGACGAACATGACCAGGTCGGCGTCCTGCTCGATCGAGCCCGACTCGCGCAGATCGGAGAGCTGCGGCCGGCGATCCTTGATGCCGCGCTGCTCGACGGCGCGCGAGAGCTGGGACAGGGCCAGCACCGGCACGTCCAAGTCGCGCGCGATCAGCTTCAGCTGGCGCGAGATGTGGGAGATCTCATTCACGCGGTTGTCGAACCGGCCTCCGCCCGACATCAGCTGCAGGTAGTCGATCACGACCAGCGCCAGGTCGGGCCGGCGGGCCTTGAGGCGGCGGGTCTTGGCCTTGATCTCGAGCGCCGTTATGCCGGCGGTGTCGTCGACGAAGATCGGCGCCTCCTGGAGCTTCGAGCAGGCGGCGGTCAGCTTCGGCCACTCGTCGGGGGCCAGCTTGCCGGTGCGAAGCCGGCTCGAGTCGACCTTCCCCTCCGAGCACATCAGCCGCTGGGTGACCTCGTCGCGCGACATCTCGATCGAGAAGATCGCCACCGGCCGGGCCTCGGCGATGCCGACGTGGGCGGCGATGTTGAGCGCCAGCGAGGTCTTGCCCATGCCCGGCCGAGCGGCCAGGATGATCAGGTTTGAGGGCTGGAAGCCGGCGGTGATCTTGTCCAGCTTGCGAAAGCCGGACGAGACGCCGGTGATGTCACGGCCCGACTCGTGCAGCTGGGTGATCCGCTCGAACGACTCGTTGAGCAGCGTCGAGATCGGGCTGAAGTCGCTCGAGATGCGCTGGTCGGCGATGCCGAACACCGTCTGCTCGGCCCGGTCGACCAGCTCGCGCGGCTCGCCCAGCCGCTCGTAGCCCAGCTGGGCGATCTCGGTGCCGGCCCGGATCAGGTTGCGGTAGGTGCTCGCGTCGCGGACGATCTCCGCGTAGCGGTAGGCGTTGGCGACCGCCGGGACGGTGGAGGCCAGCGTGTGCACCGCCGCCTTGCCGCCCACCTCCTCGAGCTGGCCGAGGTTCTGCAGGGCGTTGATCAGCGTGATCGAGTCGACCGTGCCACCCTCGCCGTAGAGCTGGATGATGGCGGCGTAGATGGCGGCGTGCGAGCGCCGGTAGAAGTCCTCCGCCCGCAGCATCTCGGACACGATCGAGATCGCGTTTTCCGAGACCAGCATCGCGCCCAGCACCGACTCCTCGGCGTCGAGGTCATGCGGCGGAACGGTGGACGGGTGCTGCTGCTGATCGACTGCCATCGGGTTAGCCGTCGTCTCTAGTAATCGTCGGGCTCGGCTTCAAAGGCCTCCACGCCGCCCTCTTCGCCTGCGGCGCCGGGGACGACCATCACCTTGATCAGCGCGGTCACGTCACCCCACACTGTGACTCCGACCTTGTAGCTGCCGAGCGCCTTGATGGCGTCGTCCATGTCGACCTTGCGGCGGTCGATGCGGATCTTGCGGGCCTTCCAGATCGCGTCGGCGATATCGCTCGAGGTGACCGAGCCGTACAGCCGGTCCTCGGCGCCCGCCCGGGCCTTGATCGTCAGCACGGTGCGGTTGAGCGTGTGGGCGATGTCCCGCGCCTGCTCGTCGCTCTGTGCCTCGTGCCGGCGCCGCATCTCCTCCTGGCGCTGCACCTGGGTGACCATGCCGTCACTGGCCTGGATCGCGAGCTTGCGCGGTGCCAGATAGTTGCGCATGAAGCCGGCCGCGACGTTGACGACGTCGCCCTTTCGTCCCAGTTTGTCGACGTCCTGGAGAAGGATCGCCTGAGTTCCCTTGTGTGCCATCACGTCCTCGTCAGTCGCGCGGCCGGGGGGCCGCGGTCATCGTCGCACGGGCGGCCCGGCAGAGCCAAGACCCGAGCGCTGGAAATACCGCAGGTTGCGGCGAGAATCAGTTCACCGCGTAGGGCAGCAGCGCCACCTCGCGCGCGCGCTTCACGGCCACGGCCACCTGACGCTGATGCCGGCGGCACGCACCGGTGATGCGGCGCGATCGGATCTTGCCCTTCTCCGACACGTAGCGGCGAAGCTGGTTGTAGTTCTTGTAGTCGATCTCCTCGATCTTGTCCTTGCAGAAGTAGCAGGACTTTCGCCGAGTCGAACCACCCGGACCGGTCCGCGGCTTGGCGGGTCGGCGCTTGGGTTTGGATGCCATGCGTTGCTCTCCTAGATCCTAAAAGGGGATGTCGTCATCGCCGCCGCTGCCGCCGAAGGCGGGCACCGGATCGGGCTT
>JAWVDZ010000469.1:0-3080 GCA_033856955.1 Gaiellales bacterium | reverse complement strand
CCCTCTTTCGGGTGACAGGAGTCCAGGCGGGATTCGCGACGGGGTGGCGCGCGTCTTCGGCCGGTCGGCCAGGGGCGTTGGGTGCCGTCCTCCCGGGTCAGCCCCGTTCGGGGGCAGACCTGGGGCGCTCGCATACCGCCTAGCTGAGCTTGTCCATCAGCGAGATCACCGCCGGGCCGAGCACGACGATGAACACCGCCGGGAAGATCAGCAGCACGGTCGGGAAGAGCATCTTCACCGGCGCCTTCATCGCGTGCTCCTCGGCCTCGTTGCGCAGCTTGTGGCGGAGGTCGTCGGCCTGCGTCCGAAGCATCTGCGCCAGCGGCACGCCAAGCCGGTCGGACTGCGTCAGCGCCCGTACGAAGCTCGTCATCTCGGGCGCATCGACGCGCGCGGCCAGGTTGTTGAGCGCCTCACCGCGGGTCGCGCCCAGCTGCGAGTCACGCATCATCAGCGCCAGCTCGTCGATCAGCGGGCCGCGCAGTCGCTTGACCACGCGCTGCAGACCGGCGTCGAAGCTCATGCCCGCCTCGACCGAGAGGGTCAGCAGGTCGAGCACCGTCGGCAAGGCGGCAACGATCTTGTCGCGGCGGCCGCGCACGCGCAGGTCGATCGCCAGCGGCAGGCCGACGTAGGCCACGGCCGCGAGCGCCAGCCCGCCGGCGGCGCCGACAACCAGCGGCACCAGCCCAATCAGCGCCAGCGTGAGCATCAGCGCGTACACGCCCAGCGGCAGCACGACCTTGAGCCCGGCCAGCTCCTCCGGCGTCAGCAGCCGCGACCATCCAGCCGCCGCCAGCTTGCGGCGAAGCATCTCGGCACCGGCGCCGCGCCCGCCGGGAGCGACGGTGCCCACACGGCGCAGCCACGCCCGCGGGTCGTTCGACCGGGAGTCGTCGTGGTAGCCGTAGCCGGGGATGCGGCCCAGCGTCGACTCAACCTGGAGCCGGCGGCTGGTGGCCGCCCGCAGCAGGAAGAAGCCGCTGCCGGCGATCAGGAGGATTGCGAGAAGGAACATCGTCAGACCTCGTTTTCCGTGTTCATGCGATCGCCCGTGGTCGCACCATCCGGCGCAGCACCAGCGCGCCGATGCTCATCATCACGAGGGCGATGGCGATCAGCACGTGTCCTGCGGAGGTGGTGTAGAGCGGGGCCATGTAGCCGTGGTTGATCAGGGTCAGGATCCCCGCCAGCACGAACGGCATGCCGAGCAGCACGCGGGCAGAGAGCACGCCCATCGCGACCAGGGCGCGGACGCGGGAGGCGAACTGCTGCCGCTTCCGCACCGTCTCGGCCACCTGGTCGAAGATCTCGGCCACGTTGCCGCCGATTCGACGCTGCACGTCCGTGGTCAGCACGACCAGCTCGAAGCTCTCCGATGCCAGGCGCTTGCTCATGTCGTCCAGCGCCTGCTCGACGGGCACGCCCAGCCGCACCTGATGCTGGGCGCGGCGGAACTCGGCCCGGGCGGGATCGGCGGCCTCGTCCACCAGCGTGTCCAGCGCCTGCGCGAAGGATCGGCCGGCGCGAAGCGCGCTCGCCCACACGCTCAGGAGCTCGGGAAGCTGCGCCTCGAAGGCTGCGGCTCGCCGCCTGCCGCGGAGCCGCAGCACGAAGATCGGGATGTAGGTGCCCAGCGCGAGCAGCGGGATCGCCGCCAGCGGGCCCACCAGCGCCAGCCCGACCAGCGCCGGCAGCGAGCCCGAGGCCGCGATCACGGCCAGCAGCTGGCCGGTGGGAGCGCCCGTCCCGGCACGCTCGCCCAGCCCGTGCAGCCAGCGCCAGGGCAGCGAGTGCCCGAGCCTGCGCTCGAGCATCTCGTAGACGTCCAGCAGCGCCGGCGCCCGCACCTTGGCCGCCTCCTTGGAGAGGTCGGCGGAGTACGGTGAGAGCCGCGAGGCCAGCGTCTGCGGCCGCCGTTCGGCGGCCGTCAGAACCACGATCGCGATCATCAGGATGGCCGCGAAGCCGAGCAGGGCGACGATCAGGTTGCCGTGCGCGCTCCAGAACGAGAGCGACGCCCCGGACGCACCCACCGGCAGCGTCACATGCGCCGGCTGGCCGCCGCGCACCGAGATCTGGAGGTCACGCGAGGACGAGTGGGGAAGCGCCACGTCCAGTGCGTAGTCGCCGGCCAGCTGCGCCTGCGCAAGCTTGACGGTGATCGGCTCGAGGTCGGAGATGCTTGCCGCCGGCGCGAACGCGCCGCCGGAGACGTCCGTGATGCTGCGAAGGTCGGATGCGTCGTAGGAGCCGGACGCCGTCAGGCCGACCGCATCCACCTCCACGCCGGAGGCTCGCAGCTGCTGCTCGAGCGCGGCCAGCTTGAGGCTGGAGGAGGTGTCGGCGCCGTCGGACAGCACCACCACGACACGGTTGGCGGCGGAGTCGCTGCCGGCCAGCTTTGCGGCGGTCGCGACGCCGTCGTAGAGCGCCGTGCCCGAGCTGGTGTTGAGCGACGACAGCGCGGAGCGGACGGCAGCGACGTTGGACGTCATCGGTGCGATCACGCGCGCCGAGCTGTCGAACACGACCAGGCCGACCTTGTCGTCCGTGCCGATCGAGTCCAGCAGCCGCTGGCCGGCTGCGATCGCGGCCGTGATCGGCAGGCCGGACATGCTGCCCGACGTGTCGACGGCGAAGACCAGGTGAAGCGGCGTGTGCGGCCCGGAGCGCTTAACGCTCTCGACGAACGCAAGCTTGCCGCCCAGCGAGGCCTGCACCTGAGGCCCCGTGAGGTCTCCCGGCGCCTTCACGATCACGCGCACGGTGTGATCGTTCAGCCGGGAGACGTCACCGACCTGAGTCGTCGCCGTGGACGAGTCGGACGCGAGCGCCGAAGGGGCGAGCACGGCTGCGGCCAGGCAGGCGGCGACCACTGCGCGGCGCATCCGCATCAGGCGCTCTTTCGCTGTCCGCGCCGCAGCACGTCCACCTTGGCACCCGTCTCGCTGCTGAAGAACGACTTCGGCAGCGTCACGCCGTGCTGCTCGAGCTTCTCGATGAAGGTGGGACGGATGTTGGTGTAGCGCATCTTGCTCGACACCTGGTCGCCCTCGGCGTCGTCCACGAACGCGGCC
>JAWVDZ010000468.1:0-8238 GCA_033856955.1 Gaiellales bacterium | reverse complement strand
ATCAATCTGACGCTCCCACGCGACCGGAAGTTCGGTATCGTCGCGTGCCCTGCACCCCCTTGGAAGGAGTGGCGTCATGGCCTTCACAGTCCTGAACTTCGAGACCGACGACTACGACGGCTGGAAGAGCATGTTCGACTCGGACCCGGCCGGTCGAAAGCAGGCCGGAACGGGGCATACGGTTTCGCGCAACGCGGACAACCCGAACGATGTGTTCGTTCGCGTTGATTTCGTCTCGGTCGACGATGCTCGAGCTTTCAGAGACCGCCTGCTCGCATCAGGCGCCCTAGACCGAGCGGGCACGACCGTGAAGATGGGCCCGACGGTGATCGATCCCGTCGAAAGCGTTACCTACTGATCCGGATCGTTTCGCGCGTGTTCTGAGGTGGAGGCGGACGCCCGCTCGAGCTCCAGTTCGCGCAGCTTGATCCGCCGGATCTTCCCGGTCAGCGTCTTGGGCAGATCGTCAACGAACTCAACCCGTCTCGGATAGGCGTAGGCGGAGAGTTGTTCGCGCACGTGCGCCTTGATCTCCTCCGCGAGATCGTCCGACGGGTCGTGACCATCCGCCAGCACGATGAACGCCTTGACCACGTTGCCTCTCAGTGTGTCCGGTGAGGCAACGGCGGCTGCCTCGCGCACGGCGGGGTGCTCGAGGCAGGCGGACTCGACCTCGAACGGGCCGATGCGGTAGCCCGCGGCGATGATCACGTCGTCTGCGCGTCCCTCGTACCAGACGTAGCCGTCCGCGTCCTGGGATGCGGCGTCCTTGGTATGAAACCACTCGCCGCCGAACACGGCCGCCGTGTCGTCGGGCCGGTTCCAGTACTCGAGCGGGTAGTGCGGATTGGAGCGCGCCCGAAGGCAGATCTCGCCACGCTCGCCGAGGGCGACCGGTTGCTCATCCTCGTCAAGGATCTGCACGTCCCAGCCGGGCATCGGCCGGCCCATGGATCCCTCGCGAACCTCCTGCCAGGGATAGTTCGCGACCAGCGGGTATGACTCCGTCAGACCGTAGAAATCGAGCACGGTCAGTCCGTACTGGTCGCGGAACCAGCGAATCGCCTCGGGGTTCAGCGGCTCTCCAGCAGAGCAGACGCGGCGGAACCGCTGCGGGTAGCGGGTGCCGGCGTCGGTCACCGCCATCATCGCCCGCATCGCGGTTGGCGTGGTGAACACGTTGGTCACGCCGTTTCGGCTGAGAAAGTCGAGCTGCCGGTGGGCGTCGAAGCCGCGCTCGCGCCGGTAGACGTACTGCACCGCTCCCAATCGCCACGGCCCCAGCAGTGGCGCGATGCCCGCCGCCCAGGCCCACTCGCCCATGCCGTGGAAGGCCTCGCCGTCCTCCAGCTCGTGGCAGTGCACGAACTCCTCGTGGGCGAGCAGGTATCGATGCGCGTGCACGATGCCCTTGGCCATCCCGGTGGTGCCGGATGTGTAGTAGAGCTGGGCGGGATCGTCGCATGCCGTGTCGCACTCGACGTGCTCGGTCGCGGCGCCGGCGAAGCCTTCCGGCCCGAGCACGAGCAGGTCGGGCGCCCATTCGGGCTGGAACCGCCCGGCCGTGTCCTCGTCGGTCACGACCAGCTTCGAGCCCGAGTCCGAGAGCCGATGCCGGATCGCCTCATCGCCGTACAGCACCGACAGGGAAAGCAGGATGCCGCCGAGCTTCCAGACGCCGAAGAACACCGCCGCTGTCTCGGGAGACGGTGGCAGCACAACGGCGACGCGGTCGCCACGCGTGACGCCGCGCTCTGCCAGCGTGTACGCGGCCTGATTGGCCATGTCCTGCAGCTCGCCCCAGACCAGTTCGCGACGGGAACCGTCATAGCTCTCCCAGACCATTGCCGGCTTGTCCCGGGCATGGCGATCGCAGACATCGGCCGCGAGGTTGTAGCGCGCCGGCACGTTCCAGCGATGCGTCGCACACAACTCGGCATACCGATCCAGGGAGTTCACCGTTGATTCCATTCTCGCACAACGATGTCTTACACTCAGCGCGTGCCGACCTGCACGAAATGCGGCCAGGACAACCCGGACGGCTTCCGTTTCTGCGGACGGTGCGGCGCCGCGCTCACGATCGTCTCGGTGAGCGAGGAACGCAAGGTGGTGACCGTGCTGTTCGCCGACCTGGTCGGCTTCACCAGCCGCAGCGAGCGGATGGACGTGGAGGACGTGCGCGGCACCCTCGCCCCCTACCACGCCCTGTTGCGCGAGCAGCTGGAGCACTACGGCGGCACGGTCGAGAAGTTCATCGGCGACGCGGTGATGGCGCTGTTCGGCGCGCCGGTGGCCCACGAGGACGACCCGGAGCGGGCGGTGCGGGCGGCGCTGTCGATCCGAGCGGCGATCGACCGGCTGAACGACGAGGAGCCGGAGCTCGATCTGCACGTCCGCGTGGGTGTGAACACCGGCGAGGCGCTGGTGGTGCTGAGCGCGGATGCCGCCCGTGGCGAGGGCATGGCATCCGGCGACGTGGTCAACACGGCCGCTCGCCTGCAGACTGCGGCACCGGTCGACGGCATCTTGGTCGGAGAGACCACCTACCGCGCCACCGACCGCGCCATCACCTACCGCAGCGCCGAGCCGGTCGTGGCCAAGGGCAAATCACAGCCGCTGGCGGTCTGGGAGGCGGTCGAGGCGCGAGCGCGGCTGGGCGTCGACGTCGTTCAACGGCCCACCACGCCCCTGGTGGGGCGTGGCGAGGAGGTCGACCTGCTGCTCGATGCGCTTCGCCGCTGCCGCTCCGAGCGCGCCGTGCAGCTGGTCACGCTTGTGGGTGTACCCGGCATCGGCAAGAGCCGCCTGGTGTGGGAGCTGATGCAGGCGGTCGAGCGCGATCCCGACTTCATCACCTGGCGTCAGGGACGCTCGCTGCCCTATGGCGACGGCGTCACGTACTGGGCGCTGGGCGAGATGGTCAAGGCGCAGGCGGGCATCCTCGACTCCGACACCGCCCACGAGGCTGAGGGCAAGCTGCACGCCACGGTTGCGGACCTGATCCACGACCCGGCGGAGGCGGCCTGGGTCGAGGAGCATGTGCGGGCGCTGGCCGGGCTGGAGGCTGTGACCGGCAGCGGCGGAAACCGGCACAGCGAGGCCGCGGCCGCCTGGCGCCGGTTCCTTGACGCGCTGGCCGACCGTCATCCGCTCGTGCTGGTGTTCGAGGACCTGCACTGGGCCGACGACGCGCTGCTCGATTTCATCGACCATCTGGCCGACTGGTCGAGCGACGTGCCGATGCTGGTCGTGTGCACCGCCCGGCCGGAGCTGCTCGACCGACGTGGTGGCTGGGGCGGTGGCAAGCGAAACGCGCTCACGGTGGCGCTGTCTCCTTTGGCCGACCCCGACATCGCGAGACTGATCAGCACTCTGCTGGAGCAGGCACTGCTGCCGGCCGAGACCCAGGTCATGCTGCTCAGTACCGCGGCGGGGAACCCGCTATACGCCGAGGAGTACGTGCGCATGCTGATCGACCGCGGCCACCTCCAGCACGACGGTGGCCGCTGGCGGCTGTCGATGGCGGCCGATCTGCCGGTTCCGGAGTCCGTGCAGGGGCTGATCGCCGCGCGCCTTGATGACCTGCCGGCCGATCAGAAGCGGCTGCTGCAGGACGCCGCCGTGCTGGGCAAGGTGGTCTGGTTGGGAGCGCTGGCCTCGATGAGCGGCATCGATCGCTATCAGGCGGAGACCCATCTGCACGCGCTGGAGCGGCGAGAGATGCTGCGGCGGGAGCGGCGATCATCGGTGGCGGCGGACACCGAGTACGCCTTTCGCCACGTGCTGATGCGCGACGTGGCGTACGGGCAGATTCCGCGCATCCAGCGCGCCGACAAGCACCAGCGGGCTGCGGCGTGGATCGAGTCGCTGTCGGCCGACCGGGCCGACGTGCCGGACATGCTCGCTCACCACTATGCGCGGGCGCTCGAGTACGCGCGTGATACCGGGCAGCCAACCGAGGAGCTCGAGCTCCGCACCCGCCTGGCGCTGCGCGACGCGGGCGACCGGGCGAGCGCGCTCAGCTCGCTGACGGCCGCTCAGCAGCACTACTACACGGCGCTCGTGCTGTGGCCGAAGGATGATCCGGCCTGGCCGGAACTGGTGATCGCGGCCGCCGACGCCGGGCTGAGCAGCAACCGCGCTCAGATCAACGAGTTTCTGGTCGAGGCGCGCGAACGTCTCGAGGCCTCGGGCGATCTCGGCAACGCCGCCAAGGCCGAGATGCTGAGCGGGTTTCACTACTGGAACATCGGACAGGGCACGGAATCGCAGGCCGCCTTCTCCAGGGCGCACAGCCTGATCGAGCAGGCCGAGCCATCCCCGACCGTGGCGCACGTCGTCAGCCGGCTGGTGATCAGCCACTTGCTGCGTGGCCAGTTCGAGGAGACGATTGCACTCTGCGAGCGTGCGCTCGGCATCGCCGACGAGTTCAACCTGGAGGACATTCGCTGCCATGTGCTGAACACCCGCGGCGTGGCACGCGTCGGACACCGGGGCGATCTGGGTGGGCTGGCGGACATGGAGGCGAGCCTCGAGATCGCCGATCGGTTGAGCTGGGCCGAGGGATTGATCCGCGGCTGCAAGAACCTGGCCAGCACGCTGGCGGAGCTCGGCGACCTGAGTCGCGCGGTCGAGCTGGAGCGGCGGGGAGTTGAGGTGGCGCGACGCTTCGGCATCGAGTTCCAGCTGATGTGGTTCGAAACCGAGCTGGGTGTGCTGGCATATCTGAGCGGCGACTGGGACGCCGCCGAAGAGGCGTTCACGCGCCTCGACCGGTGGGTCGAGCGGGTGGGGCCACACTACATGGAGGCTCCTGCGCATATCACGCGCGCGAAGATTCAGGCGGCCCGCGGCGAGGCCGGTGCCCAGCAGAATTCCGACCAGGCGCTCGAATTCGGCCGGCGTTCGGGCGAGCCTCAGGTCCTGTTTCCGACGCTGGCCGACGCCGCCCTGATCGATGCCACGAGCGGCGACGGCGACGCAGGCCGGAGGGTGGCCGAGCTGTTCGACGAGCTGGTCGAAGCTGACCCCAGCAAGGTGACGTGGAGCTACTGGTCGACCGTGTTCGCGCTGGCGCTGGCGTTGACCGACCAGCCGGAACGGCTCGCCGTTTGCGTCATGGAGGGTCCGTCGCGATGGATGACGGCCGCCAAGCTGATCGCCGAGGGCCGGTATGCCGAGGGCGGCGACGAGCTGGGCGAGATCGGCGGCAGGCCCGAGCAGGCGCTGGCAAGACTGCTGGCGGCGCGAGACCTCATCCGGCGCGGCAGCAGGGCTGAGGGCGAGGCCGAGCTACAGCGGGCGGTGCAGTTCTGGGTCGGCGTGCGGGCGACGCGGTACCTGGCCATGGCTGAGGCGCTGATGGCGCAGACTGCCTGACGTCGGGGCAGAGCCACGTCAGCTGATGTGAAACGTCTCCGTGTGTCCGTCGACCGCGATCGCCTGGCCGCTGATCATGCGGGCGGCGTCCGAGGCCAGGAACAGGCAGAGGTCTGCGATCTCTCCGGGCTGGACGAACCGTGCGATCGACTGGCCCTGCAGGTACTCGCGTTGCACGTCATCCGGTGATGCGCGACGAGCCGCGGCCTCGCGTTCGATGACGCCGCGCATGCGATCGCCGTCGACGGAGCCGGGACAGATGGCGTTCACCCGGATGCCGTCGCCGCCGAGCTCGATCGCGAGCGTCTTCGTGAGTCCGATCACGGCCCACTTGGCCGCGACGTACGGCGCCCGCATCCCGATCCCGTACGTCCCGGCGGTGGATGAGATGTTGATGATCGACCCGTTCCCGCTGGCCTTCATCGCCGGCGCGACGCGCGCGCAAGTGCGATAGTGGCTGGTCACTCCCACCGCGATGCAGTGGTCCCAGTCGGCGCGTTCGACGTCTTCGATCAGCGCCGTCGGTCCGGAGGTGCCGGCGTTGTTGACGAGCACGTCGAGACCACCGCCGATCGCGAGCACCTCGTCGATCCAGCGGTCAACGGCGCCTGGATCGGAGACGTCGACCTGGGAGGCGCGAAGCCCGTGCTTGCCGGCGGCGGCGACCGCCGTCGCGTCGACGTCGCAGATGTGAACGTCGGCGCCCTGGGCGGCGAACGCTTTCGCGATTGAAAACCCGATTCCACCGCCCGCGGCGGTGATGGCGACGCGCTGGGCGGTCATTCAGCCACTGTATCCTACTCCGCCGACTTACCGCCCAACCATACGCCTTCAGCGTATCCAAGTGAGTGGTCGGGGCACGACGTAAAGGTGCCCGTGACCAGCGCCCAGCGGTCTGTGAGAATGTGTCAACTCACACGCGATTAAGGAGGCTCCGCGGCGGGAAGGGTGCGAACGTCATCCACCACCGGCTCCGACGCCCATGAACACTTGGCCTGAGGTTCGCCCAATGCCGGTGCGCTGGTCAACCGTCTGGGTGAATGAGCCCTTCACGCGGACGCTCCTTCCGGTCTCGTCGCGTTGCCAGGATCAGCTACCACCAGTCGGCGCGCCTTCATGACCGTGGCCGTCTGACCGGATCCCGCTTGATGGTTGTGGTGCGATGAAGCTCGCGGGCCAGCTCTCGGATCTGGCCCAGCGCCTGTCGCAGCAACCGGGGTGGGTCAGCGCGCCAGGCAAGGACGCTTTCCGGCATCGGTACCAGCCGGTCGAGCGGTCGTTGCGTCACGACTTTCTCTCCGGACGCCTCTCCGGTCGGAGCCACAAGCGCGACGCCGCGTCCCTCGGCCACCGCCAACTCCACGTCACGCCTGTCTGGTCCCGGCGCCTCGAGCACCGCTTGCGGCCTATAGCCGATGCCCGCGATGATCGCTAGGACGCGGTCGTGGAGGGCCGCGTTGGCCGTGCGCGGAAACATCACGAGTGGCTCGCCGGCCAGGTCCTCAGGCGAGACCGCCGGCAGCGCCGCGAGCCGATGCGTTGCCGGCACCAGCGCCGTCATCGGCTCGCCGGCAAACACCGGCGTCGTCTCGATATCGGGGTGCAGCCCGGGGTCGTGAAGGATGCCGAGGTCGAGGTGCCCGGCGCGTAGCTCGCGCGCCTGATCGAGCGATGCCAGATGGCGGACTCTCGGCTGCACGTCGGGCAGGATCTCGCGCACGCCTGCCAAGAAGCGATGCAGGGATGCGATCGGCGCCTCGGGCACACATCCGATTCGAATCGCCGGCTGATCGACGGCCGCCCGGCGTGCTTCGCCGATGGCGAAGTCCACGCCGGCGAGCAGGCTCCGGGAATCGGCCGCGAACACGCGGCCGGCCTCGGTCAGCGAGACCGAGTGGCTGGTGCGATCAAAGAGCTGCACGCCGAGCTCATGCTCGATTGCGCGTATTGCCTGAGACAGCGGAGGCTGGGCCATGTGCAGGCGCTCGGCCGCGCGCCGGAAGTGCAGCTCGTCTGCGACTGCCAGAAAGTATCTGAGATGCCGAAGTTCGATTCGGGTTGGGGTAGAGACCATGGTTACGGAACTCCTCACCGTACGGTGGCGTATGGAACGTACCATACGCTAGCGTACGGTAATGGCCGGTCCAAGAAAACTCCAACCGGAGGACTGGTCGCGGGCAGCGCTGGACGCGATCGCCAGCGGTGGTGTGAGCGCCGTGGCGGTCGAGGCGATCGCGCTGAGCCTGGGAGTGTCCAAGGGCAGCTTCTACTGGCACTTCCCGGATCGAGCCGCGCTCGTAAAGGCTGCGGTCGAAATGTGGGAGGACGCGCGATCTGGGTCGATCATCAACGAGCTCAGCGGCATCGCCGACCCGCGCGCTCGCCTGCAACGGCTGTGTGCGATCGCGTTCACCGATGCCAAGGCTGGGCGGATCGAGGCAGCACTGATCGCCAGGCCGGACGACCCCATGGTCACGAAGGCGTTGCGGCGGGTCACCGAGGATCGGATGGCGTTCCTCGATCGAGCGTTTGCGGACCTCGGCTTCGACAAACGCCAGGCCCGCGCGCGCTCGCTCCTGTTCTACGGCGCCTACCTGGGTCTATTTGTCGTCCGAGAAGGCAACGCCGACGCCGTCCCCGCGGATGCAGGTGGGCTCACGGTGTTCGTCGACGACCTGCTCGACCTGCTGGCCGCGCCGGCGAGCGCTCGCGTCGGCCGTCGCTCCGAGGCCGCGGGACTGTTGCTGGCACTCCGCCAGTCGGAGTCCGCGCTCGAGCTCGCTCGCGGCCGGGCGCTGGCGTACCTCAATCACCACGGCCCGGCCGGTAAAGCGGCCCGTGAGCTTGCGGCTGCGCTCT
>JAWVDZ010000467.1:0-8416 GCA_033856955.1 Gaiellales bacterium | reverse complement strand
CGTTCGTGATCGAGACGGTGTTCGACGTGCCCGGCATCGGCCGCTTCTTCCTGACCTCCGTGGCCGCGCGCGACTACCCGGTGGTGATGGGCCTCACGGTGATGCTGGCCGGCATCATCGTGGTCATGAACCTGGCGGTCGACGTCGCCCACGCGCTGCTCGACCCGCGCATCCGCGAAGGCAGCTAAACGGTGCCGGTCGCCCGCCGCGCGGGCAGCGGCAGCCGTGCGCCCATCGCCGCCGCGATCGTCACCACGACGCCGATCGCGATCAGCACATCGCCGGCCGAGAACACGTTGCCGAACGGCACCCAGGACGGCGCCGCCCAGCGATCGACGAACCAGGCCAGGTTGGGCGAGGCGTCGGCGACGCTGTTGTTGTGGACGCCGCTGAAGGCCAAGCCTGCGTCGCGCATCGCGCTCGGCAGAGCCGGCATGTGACCGCCGTTGGTCAGGATCGCCGCCAGGTTCAGCAGCATCCCGCCGCCCGCGATCGCCAGTCCGCGCAGCCGCACGTTCAGCAGGAACACCGTCACCAGGCAGACATACGAGCCGACCGAGAGCGCGGTGGCGATGCCCTCGGCGGCGTGCCATGGCATCACCAGGCTGGGGAACGCGAGGATCTGCAGCGCGATCGCCAGGTAGAACAGCCACGGCGCGCGCAGCCGCACGTCCGCCAGCCGGCCGAGCCGGCCGCCCAGCAGGAAGCCCGCCAGCACACCGACCACGACAACCGGAAGCAGGAACATCAGGCGCTCGCCGCCGTCTGCTCCGGAATCTCTTCGCCCAGCGCCGCCAGATGCTTCTCGAGCGCGGCCACCACACGGGCGTCGAACTGTGTCCAGCAGCGACGCCGCAGCTCCGCCACCGCGTCTGTGGCGCTGCCGGCTGCGCGGTAGACGCGGTCCGACGTCATGGCATCGAAGGCGTCGGCAACCAGGATGATCCGCGAGCCGAGCGGGATGTCCTCACCGGCCAGGCCGAGCGGATAGCCGGAGCCGTCCCACCACTCGTGATGGTGGCGGATCCAGCGGTCGACCGGCGAGACGCCGAGTCCCTCCAGCAGCCGGTATCCCAGCTCGGCGTGCTCGCGCATGATCCGCAGCTCGTCGGGATCCAGCTTGCCAGGCTTCTGCAGGATCCGGTCGGGAATCGCGATCTTGCCCAGGTCGTGGAGCAGCCCCGCCAGGCGCACCTGCTCGACCGTCTCCTCGTCCAGGCCCATCGCCCGTGCAATGCCCTCGACCAGCCGCGAGACCGACTGGCTGTGCGCGCCGGCGTACGTGTCCTTGGCGTCCACCACCCGGATCAGGCCCTCGGCCGCCCGCAGCCGCGCGTGGCGCTCAGCCGTCTCGGCCAGCTCCTCCGGCGTGTAGATCCGCACCACCGTGGGGCTGTAGACGCATGAGCGGTTCTTGCCGTGATCCTTCGCCCAGTAGAGCGCGCCGTCCGCCACCCGCAGCAGCTCATCGCGGTCGGCCGCCGTGTCGGGATACGCCGCGATACCGGCGCTGACGGTGACCGGCTCGCCGTGCGGGAAGGGCGTCTGCCACAGCCGCGCGTGCAGCCGCTCGGTGGCGGCGTAGGCATCCTGATCGTCCTCGTCCGGCAAGAGCAGCGCGAACTCCTCGCCGCCGATGCGGTAGGCCTGGGCGTCGCCGTACTCGTCCCGCAGCAGCGTCGCCAGGATCGTCAGCACCTGATCGCCGATCGGATGGCCGAAGCGGTCGTTGATGCTCTTGAAGTTGTCGATGTCGATCAGCACCAGGGAGAGCCGGGAGCGGGTCGAGGCGCCCAGCGCCAGCGCCTCGCGCAGGTCGGTCTGGAAGCAGCGGTGGTTTCGCAGCAGCGTGAGAGCGTCCGTCTCGGCGTCGCGCGTCGCCAGCACCGAGCGATAGGCGTACCGCTGGTAGAGCGCCAGCGCGAACAGCGGCCCGGCCAGCAGCAGCTCGAGGTGCGGGTTGATCATCCACAGCGACGTGGCCAGCGCCGCGATGAAACCCATGATCCCGAAAGCCGGCCCCGAGTGGCGGACGTAGTCCTCGAGCATCGTCCTGATCGGAACACCGGTGTAAAGCGAGACGGCGATCGCCACGGTGATCACGTTGACGACGACGTAGGTGGCTCCGCCGACGAACACCAGCAGCGTCAGCCGCTCGGCGTCGAGCGGGGTGACGTTCCACCCAAGCACGAAGGCGGGCGCGGCGGAAGCGAACGCCGCCATGCCGCAGGACGCGCTGTTGAAGCCGGCCCGCAGGGCGGGGGCGCGGTCGGCGGCCTGCACGATGATCATGCTGGAGATCGCCGAGAGCACCGCGTACTGCCAGCCGAACAGCACCTGGGTCGAGAGCAGGAACACGAACGCCAGCGAGACGGTGCGGCCGCCGTTCTCATCCAGTGGCACCGGCTTGTACTCGGCGGCCGTGGCAGCCAGGAAAAACAGGATCACGCCCGCCACGGTGCCCGCGCCGGGCGGGTCCGAGGCAATCTGTAGGACCGCCCCAACTGCCACCGGGACCGTCACCGCAATCATCACGGTGACATACCGGAGCAGCCGGGGCGGATACGTGTGGGACAGGTTCGTCACGGCTTCCTACGTGTATCGGTCAGCAAGGGCCGACCGCTTTAGCGTTAGCCCCGAGGCTGCTACGAGCTCAGCCCCACTTGGTCTGGGCGCCGCTGGACACGGCGAATGCGGCGATAGCGCCGAGAACCAGAGCGATCCGCATCGTGCGGTAATTCCACTTGATCATGTGCTTCGCACCTCCTTCCAAACAGCGAGCGGGATTTCGGCAAAAATCCTCGACTTCGGAGCCTTCGATCGGAGCCCAGTACGTGCGGTGTACTTGGGGGAGCGAGAGGGCTTCAGTTGGAGCCTCCGGAGCGTCCATCACGTGATAGCGGACGGCTGGGGAGGCCGATTCCCCCATCTGGGGGATCAGCGCGAATGTGAACGACCGAAGGGACCGACCCTCCGGCGAGGCCCGGATTACGGCGTGATGCGGCCGCCGGCCGAGACGTGGGCGCCGCGCGCGCCCAGGTCTTCGCGGGAGAGCTGCTCGATCAGGGCCGCGCCCTGGCCTGTCGCGTCGAGCTCAGGCTGACCGGGGCCGGCCAGCCGGGTCGAGACGAACCGGCCGCTCAGAACGCGGCCGTCGGCGGCCAGTTTCGCCTGGAGGATGCCGGACACGCCCAAGTCGCCGTCCAGCGTGAAGTTGTGGTAGCCGGCGAAGTTCCCAAGGCTGTAGGCGATCAGGCGGTGGTGGTAGATCTCCATGGCACGCAGCACGTGAGGGCTGTAGCCGATGATCAGATCGGCGCCCGCATCGATCGCCATCCGCGCGAACGCCTCCGGGTTGCCGCGGTTCTCGCCGCCGTAGATCTCGTCCTGGCCGGTCAGGTGCAGGGCCGCGGTGCCCTCGGCGCCGGCGTGCATCGCCACCACCACGATGTCTGCCTTCGCGTCCGCCGTGTGGATCAGCGCACGCGCGGCCGGGTAGTCGTTGAGCGGGCCGGTGTTGGGGTAGCTGGCCACGCCGATGAACGCCACCGTCAGGTTTCTCACTTTGACGTAGGTGATCTCACGCGTGCGCCCGGTGTGCGCAAGCCCGGCCTGGTCGAGCGCCGCCACCGTGTCGTCCAGCCCGGCCTGCCAGAAGTCGAAGGCGTGGTTGTTGGCGTTGCTGACGATCGTGAAGCCGGCGTGCTTGAAGTAGCGCGCCCACGACGGCGGTGCGCGAAACTCGTAGCAGGCGGTGTGCAGCACGGCGCACTTGCCGGAGGTGAGGTCGGTGAGGGCACCCTCCAGGTTCGCGAACCGGATGTCGCCGGTGATCTGCGAGCTGACGCCGTCGAAGTAGCTGCCCGGGTTCGGCGCCAGCACGCCGGCGTAGCCCAGCATCGTGTCGCCGACGGCCGAGATGGTGACGCTGCCCGTCTTGGGCGGGTCGGGTCCGGTGCCGGGATCGGTTTTGCCGCCGCCGCCCGTTGTGGCCGGCGTGGTGGTGTGCGACCTGGAGTGCGAGCCGGCTCCCGCCGGTGGGCCGCCGCCCGCCGCCAGCTGCGCGACCGCCAGGCCGACCGCCACCAGCACCACAGCCGTTCCGCCGCCGAGAGCGACGCGACGCCGGCGCACCTGCTGCCGGCGCTGCTGCGCCCGATGCACGCGCATCGAGCGCCGTCGCTGGTCTGGATCCTGCTCGCCCACCGCCGGTATCATCGCGCAGCGTGAAGTCGGACGAGCGCATACTGGACGCGGTGGCGGACGGACGCGACGAGCTGGTCGGGCTCTTGACCGACCTGATCGCGTTCGACACCACCGCCCGCTCGCCGGGCGAGCCGGCCCGCGAGGAGGCCGATCTGCAGCGCTACCTGGCCGGCCGGCTGGCCGCCGCGGGAGCCGAGGTCGACGTCTGGGAGCCGGACTCCGGCGACGTCGCGGGCACGCGCCAGATCCCCGATCCGATCGAGTTCGCCGGCCGGCCGCAGCTGGCGGCGACGTTCGCCGGATCGGGCGGCGGCCAAAGCCTGCTGCTGAACGGGCACATCGACGTGGTGCCGTCCGAGCCGCGCGAGCGCTGGACGAGCGACCCGAACCGGGCCGAGGTGCGGGAGGGAAACCTGTACGGCCGCGGCGCGTGCGACATGAAGGGCGGCGTGGCCGCGATGGTGTTCGCCGCCGAGGTGCTGGCGCGGCTGGGCATCCGGCTGCGCGGCGACCTGATCGTGAACACGGTCACCGACGAGGAGTCGTCGGGCGCGGGCGGGCTGGCCGCGGTGCGCCACGGCGTCAAGGCCGACGCGGGCATCGTCACCGAGCCGACGGCCTTCGAGCTGTGGACGTGCTGCCGTGGCTCCCTGTCACCCTCGATCACGATCGAGGGCCGCCCTGGACACGCCGAGATGGCCCAGCCGCACTGGCGGGAGGGCGGAGCGGTGAACGCGATCGAGAAGCTGCCCGTGGTGCTGGAGGCGCTGCGGACGCTGCGCGAGAGCTGGCGGCAGAGCCCCGATCAGCGTCATCCCCACCTCTCGCCCGGCGACATCGTGCCGGTGCTCGTGAAGGGCGGCGAGTGGGCGGTCACCTACCCCGCGTCGGCCACGCTCAGCTGCGAGCTGATGTACCTGCCCGGCCGCGCGGACGTCGACGGCTGGGGCACGCGGGTCGAGGCCGAGGTCACGGCATGGATCCTCGATCACTGCGCCACGGACGAGTGGCTGGCCGAGCACCCACCGCAGATCGCCTGGAGCCTGGACATCCCGCCCTACCAGGTCGACCCCGGCCATCCGATCGTGGCCGCGCTGCTCGAGACAAGCGCCCTGGCCGGCGAGCCGTCGCGCCTGTCGGGCCTCGACTCGTGGTTCGACGCCGCCAGCTTCAGCCGCTTCGGCGGGACGCCCTGCGTCGGCTGGGGACCCCGCAGCATCGCCTGGGCCCACACCGTCGACGAGCACGTCCCGGTCGACGACCTGGTGCGCTGTGCACAGGGGTTGGCGCTGGCCGCTATCCGCTACTGTGGGTCCGATGGATGACTCCACGAGCCGCGCGGCATCGAATTGAGACCGGTGACCGACCTACCGATGAGATTCGCCTGCACCGCCGACGCCGCGCTGATCACCAGGCTGCTGAAGGCGTTCTTCAGCCACGAGGGGCGTGAGGTCGCGCACCTCGGCCAGAACGTGCAGGCCATCCTCGACGATCCCGGCCGCGGCTTCTTCACGCTGGCCGGCGACAAGGGTGTTGCCACGACCACGATCCGGATCTCCGCAAGCGGCGGCGCCAGCGCGGAGATCGAGGAGATCTGGGTGCAGCCCTCGGCGCGCGGCCAGGGGATGGGTGCGAAGCTGCTGCGCACCGCCGTCTCGGAGTGCCGCCGGCGCGGCATCGAGTCGATCGAGCTGCGCGTGACGCCCGACGACCAGGAGCTGGGCATTCCCGATTTCTACGCCAAGCAGGGCTTCAGCCACGGCGGCCGCCTGATCTACGAGTACGTCGGCGCCGACGCCATGCACGGGAGCTGAAGAGCGTATCCCGGCAGGTCGCGTGGATGGCTCGCGAGTGGCAGCGCGAGCCATGGCGTGGCTGGCGATCGCGTTCATAGTCGGAGCCTATGGACGTGATCGAACGACGCGGTAGAGCGACGCGATGACGCCGCGAGCCCTACCGGGATAGGCTCTCAGCCTAGCCGATCACAGCCCGGCGTCTCCCGCCGCCTCCAGCATCTCCAGCGCATCCTCGACCCGCCCTCGACGGCGCAGGAACTTGCCGTAGCGGCGGTAGGCCTTGGCCAGGTCGGTCGGCCAGCCGCCCTGGAGCCGCAGCAGATCAACCGCCATCCGGTAGGCTCTGTCCGCGCGATCGTCGTCGCCGGTGTCGTCGTAGATGCGGGCGATCACGAGGTAGGCCGCCCCCAGCTCGCCGGGCACCGAGCGGTCGCCGAGCAGCTCGATGGCAGCCCGCGCCCGGGTCAGCGCCAGCTCGTGGTCGCCGAGCTGCAGCGCGTGCCGCGCCTCCTCGACCAGCAGAAAGCCCTCGTCCACTGACCCCAGCGGCGGGATGGCGTGCTTGCGGGCCTGTTCAAGGTGCGAACCGGCCAGCTCGGTGTCCCCCGCATCCAGCCGCGTGTGAGCGCACATCAGGTGAGCGTCGGACAGCACGGGGCCGCCCGCGGCCATGGCAACCTCCAGCCGCCGGTCGGCATACTCGACCGCCTGGGCGGTGCGGCCGGTGTTGAGGCTGATCCGCGCCAGCGCGAAGTAGAGCCGCCCACGTACCGCAAGGTCGAGGTCCTCGGCGTCGCGGATCACGCTCGCGAGAAGCGTCTGCGCCTTGCCGTACTGCCCGGAGTCGGCGTAGGCGAAGTTGAGCGTGATCGCGTAGTGGGCGAGCACCGCGGGATCTGGGTCGGGCTGCTCCGCCACTCGTTGCCGGCACCCCTCCAGCAGCTCGATCGCGCCGGGGGCGTCACCGCCGAACGAGCGCAGGCGCGCCGTCTCGGTGTACAGCGTCTGGCGCCCAACCGGGTCCGGGTGGCCGCCGCGAACCAGCGCCTGCTCGAACAGCTCCAGCGCACGCGCCTCCTGTCCTCGCCGCGTGGCGACGATGCCGAGACCCTCCAGCACGGCGCTGGCAAGCTCATCCGCCCCGTCGCGGTCAGCCTCCGCCAGCAGCAGCCGCAGCGCGTCCTCGGCCTCGTCATAGCGTGACAGACCGATCAGCAGGGAGGCGTCGAGGAGCCGTTCGTCTTCCACCGTGTTGCCAGAGTACGCCAGAGCAAGGACGGTCTCAAGCGGCAAACGGCAGCGGGCGCACGACCGCCGGCTCGCCGGACACCGTCACCCGGTCACCATCCGCCACCTCGCGCCGCAGCACGGCAAGGGAGATCGGGCCGAACCTTGGCGACTCGACCGGCGACGTGACCCGCCCCACCTCGCGGTCGCCGGCCATCACCAGCGCGCCCGCGGCGGGCAGTCCGGACTCGAGCTCCAGGCCGCGCAGGCCGCGGTTTGCGCGGCCACGGTACTGCAGCCGCGCCACCGGCTCCTGTCCGGGATAGCAGCCCTTGCTGAAGCTGATCGCAAGCGGCACCAGACCGGCCTCGGCCGGCATGCTGCCGTCGTCGAACTCGCGGCCGTAGCGCGGCATGCCGGCCTCCACCCGCGCCAGCTCCCAGGCGTCCGCGGGATCGGCGCCGGGCGGCACGGAGTCCAGCAGATGGTGCGGCCCGGCGGGCGTCGCGAGCGTCGCCAGCGAACCGGCGGCGTCGCCCCAGACGACCGCGTGGGACGAGAGCTGCAGCTCGACCTTGCGGCGGAAGCGGGCGCGCATGATCGCGTGCAGCACCTCGTCGGCGCGTCCCGGCGGGCATGCCAGCACGTAGCGGCCGCCGATGTTGAACAGCTCGATGTCGGCGATCACGCGTGCCTTCGGCGTCAGCAGCAAGGCGTACACGCCTCCACCCGGCTGGGCCTGCTCGACGTCATTGGTGAGCAGGCTCTGCAGCAGCAGGGAGGCGTCCGGCCCCTCCGCCGTAAGACACGACCGATCCACCAGGCTGGCCATGCTCGAAGAGTAGCGATGCGCCGCTCGGGACCGCATCTACCATGACACGGAAATGTTTCGCTCGAACGTGGACAAGAAGGCGCGCGACGCCGCCATCGATCCGGCCCGCATCCCGCCCGGGCAGTACTACACGGACAAGTGGCCGGTGCTGCACGCCGGCGGTGTGCCGAAGGTGGACATCGCGAGCTGGGACTTCCGGGCGTTCGGCCTGGTCAAGCAGCCGTTCAGGCTCTCGTTCGACGAACTGCTGGCGCTTGGCGTCCAGGAGCAGCTGAGCGACATCCACTGCGTCACCCGATGGTCGAGGCTCGACATGCCCTGGAAAGGCGTGCCGATGCGGGCCGTGCTGGAGCGC
>JAWVDZ010000466.1:0-4594 GCA_033856955.1 Gaiellales bacterium | reverse complement strand
ACCCCGCACTCGCAGGGCGCCGGCCGACGTGCGGCGGCGCCAGTTCCTGGTGCACGTCTTCAACCACGCGATGCTGATCGCGATCTCGATCATCTTCATGATTCCGATCCTGTTCATGCTCGCGACCGCGCTGATGACCGACTCCCAGTCTCTGTCGCCGCGTCTGATCCCGGATCCCTTCGTGTGGTCGAACTTCAAGAAGGTGTTCAACGAGATAGATCTCGTCCGCTACACCTGGAACACGTTCCTCTACGCCGGGCTCTCGACGGTGGGCGTGGTGGTCTCGTGCGTGCCCGTGGCGTACGCCTTCTCGCGCATCCAGTGGCGGGGCCGAAACGTCGTCTTCCTGCTCGTGCTCTCGACGCTGATGTTGCCCAGCCAGCTGACGATCATCTCGATGTACGTGATCTTCGCCCGCGACCTCGACTGGACGCACATCCAGTGGGTGGGCACGCTGAAGCCGCTGATCCTGCCCTCGTTCTTCGGCGACGCCTTCTCGATCTTCCTGCTGCGGCAGTTCTTCATGACCATCCCGCAGGAGCTGGCGGATGCCGTGCGCGTGGACGGCGGCGGCGAGCTGCAGATCCTGCGCCAGGTGATCGTGCCGCTGTCCAAGCCGGCGATCGCCGCCGTCGCGCTGTTCAACTTCGTCTATGCCTGGAACAACTTCTACGACGTGCTGGTGTGGGTGGGCGAGAACCCGGACGCCCAGACGCTGTCGCTGGCGCTGTCGCAGTTCAAGACGCTGCACCACGTGGAGTGGAACCTGACGATGGCGGCGTCGCTGCTGTTCATGGTGCCGGTGATCCTGCTGTTCTTCGTCGCCCAGCGCGTCTTCATCGAAGGCATCACGCTCACCGGCGTAAAAGGGTAGTTTCCGCAGGTGCGGATCGCCCTGTTCGGTTCAGGCTGGATCATGGACTTCCACGCCCGCGGCGTGCTCGAGCACCCGCGCGGCGAGCTGGTGGCGGCCGCGAACTGGCGTCCGGAGTCGCTGGCCGCGCTCGCCGAGCGCCACGGCATCCCTCGCACCACCGAGGACTGGCGTGAGCTGGCCGGCGATCCCTCGATCGACGCGGTCGTGATCGGAACGCCCAACTCTCTGCACGCGCCGCAGGCGATCGCCTGCCTGGAGGCGGGCAAGCACGTGCTGGTCGAGAAGCCGATGGCCCGCACGCTTGCCGAGGCCGAGTCGATGAACGCGGCCGCCGCCGCCTCCGGCGCGTCGCTGATGGTCGCCCACTGCTGGCGCTTCCACCCCGACGTGCAGGCGCTTCGCGGCCGCATCGAGCGGGGCGAGCTGGGCCGGGTTGTGAAGACGCGCGGCTACGGCGTGCACGCCGGCTGGGGACCGGCCGGCTGGTTCATCGACCCAGAGCTGGCGGGCGGCGGCGCGCTGGTGGACATGGGCGTCCACGCCATCGACACCGCCCGCTACCTGCTGGGCGATCCCGCTCCCGAGCGCGTCTGCGCGGTGCTCGGCACCCGCTACCGCGAGCTGGCCGTGGATGACGACGGCATCCTGCTGATCACATGGTCGGACGGCACGAACTCGATCGTCGAGTGCGGCTGGTGGCAGCCACACCTGGCCGGCCTGGAGGCGGACACCGAGATCTACGCCACCGGCGGCTACGCGCGGGTGTGGGACTTCACGGAGGGGCCGGAGGGCTATGAGCACTGTTCGCAGCCGATGTACTCCGCGCAGATGGCCGAGTTCATCGACGCCGTCGAGGCGGGCCGAAAGCCGCGGCCTGACGGTGACGACGGCGCGGTCGTGATGTCGATCGTGGAGCAGGCGCAGCTCTCGGCGGCGGCGCGATGACGATCGTGTTGGCGGTCGACGGCGGCGGCTCGAAGACGCACCTCGCGATCTGCGACGAAAGCGGTGCGGTGCTGGGCGCGGCCACCGCCGGGCCGTCGAACTGGGAGACGGTGGGCCTGCGAGGCGCGGCTGACACCATCGGCGACGCGCTCGAGAAGGCGCTCACCGCCTCCGGCCTGCGCCGTGACCAGATCGAGGCCGCGGCCTTCGGGCTGGCCGGCGTCGATTGGCCGTCCGATGTCGACCGCCTGTCCACGGCGCTGGCCTCGCTTCGCCTGACCTGCCCGACGACGATCGTGAACGACTCGTTCATCGCGCTGCGGGCCGGGGCGCAGGCGCCGTGGGGTGTGGTCGTGATCGCCGGCACCGGCACCGTCGTCGCGGGCCGAAACCGCGCCGGCGAGACGTTTCGCACGCTCGGCCTGGGCCGGCTGCTGGGCGACGATGGCAGCGCCTCGGATGTGGCCGAGCAGGTGGTGCGGGCGGTTGCGCGAGCCTACGTCGGCCGCGCGCCGGCAACCTCACTGACCGAGGGTCTGCGGGCGCTGATGGGAGCCGGCTCGGTGGAGGAGATGCTGGAGGAGTACAGCCGCGGCGGAGAGCCGGAGCTGGACGCCGCGCCGCTGGCGCTGGAGCAGGCCGCCCGCGGCGACCCGGTCGCGGTCGGCATCATCGAGTGGGCGGCGGGCGAGCTGGGCGGCGCCGCAGCCACCGTGGCCGGCCGGCTGGGGATGGACGGCGAGCCGTACGAGCTGGTGCTGTCGGGCGGGCTGTTCCGCGGCGGCGGCGAGCTGTTGGAGACGCTGATCTCGCGGGCGGTGCCGACGGCGCTTCTGACGCGGCTCGAGGTGCCGCCGGTGAGCGGTGCGGTGCTGATGGCCCTGGAGCTGATCGGCGGGCGGCCCGTGCCCGACGTCCAGGAGCGCTGCTCGCGCGCCCTCACCGCCGCCTTCCGGTGACCATCGGATAGCCTCCGGCGATGCCGATCGCCCTTGCGCTCTGCGCCTCCCTGTTCTGGGGGCTGGCGGACTTCATGGGTGGATCGCTCAGCCGCCGCCACCCGCTGCTGGCCGTTCTGCTGGTCAGCCAGGGAGTGGGCATGGTCGGCATCCTTGTGGTGGCCTTCGTGCGCACGTCGGATCCCTCGCCGGCCGTCGTGCTGCCGGGGATCGCGGCTGGGCTCTCGGGTGTGGCCGCGGCGCTCGCGTTCTACCGCGCGATGTCGATCGGCTCGATCAGCGTGGCCGCGCCGATCCTGGCCACCGGCGCAGTGGTTCCGGTGGTGGCAGGACTGGCAACGGGCGAGCGCCCCGGGTCGCTCCAGATGGCCGGCATCGTTGCGGCGCTGATCGGCGTGGTGCTGGCGTCGCGCGAGCCCGATCCCGGCGGAGGCAGCGTGCGCGGCGCTGGGGTGCTGTTGGCACTGCTGGCGGCGCTGATGTTCGGCCTCCAGCTGATCGCGCTCGACCACGCCGCGCGGTCGGACGCGATCTGGGGCGTCACGGTTGCCCGCGTGACGGCGGTGGTGGTGCTGGCATCGGCGGCGGCCGTCACGCGGCCTCAGCTGTCGCGGGGCATGATGACGCCTCTGGTGGTGATCGGCGTGCTCGACACGACCGCCAACGCCGCCTTCGCCCTGGCGGCGACGGAGGGCTTCCTCAGCGTCGTGTCGGTGCTGGGCTCGCTGTTTCCGGTGGTGACGGTCGCGCTCGCGCACATCCACCTGCACGAGCGACTGGCGCCGGGCCAGCGGCTGGGGGTCGCGCTGGCGCTGGGGGGCACGCTGGCAATCGCCGGCGGCTAGAGCTAGCCCCCGGTTGGGGACAGCAGGTAGTGCACCGCCAGGTTGGTGTGGTCGCCGTAGGGCGCCATCGCCTCGCGCACCTGGCGCTCGGACCAGATCGGATCCTCCGAGAACCAGGCCGCGACCGCCTTTCGCACCACCAGGTCGCCGGCGGCCACGATGTTCGGCCGGCCAAGGCAGCGTGCCAGGAACCATTCCGACGTCCAGCGGCCGATGCCGGGAAGCTCGGTCAGGTGGGCGATCACGTCCTCGTCGTCGAGGTGGGCGACGTCGAGGTCGGCCTCGGCCAGGGCTGCGATCGATCGCATCTTCATGCCCGACAGCTTGAGCCCGGTCAGATCTCCGCCGCGCACGGCCGCCTGGTCGGGGAAGCGCCACCACTCCACCCCATCGTGGCTGACGCGGGTGCCGAACCGGCGCACAAGGCCCGCCCGCATGACCGAGGCGGCGCGCAGCGAGATCTGCTGCGCGGTGACGGCGGTGACGAGCATCTCGAACGGGTCGGCCAGCAGCGGCGGCCTGAACCCCGGCGAGCGCGCGGCCACATCAGGATGCGCCCGCACGAAGCCGTCCAGATCGAAGCTCCCGCCCAGCAGGTGGGTGATCTCGGCGACGTCGGACCGGTCAGCCGAGCCGTAGCAGGTCACGCCGCTGGCGGTGATCCGCACCGCCAGCCCGGATCGCAGCACCCTGTGCAGCCCGCCGTCGTGCCAGCGGCTGGCGAGGTCGTCGCCGAACATCCGAAACCGGAACGTCGAGCGCTCGAAGTCGTATCCGGGCGGGACGGGGAGAGGCAGCTTCATGGCGGGATTCTCCCACCCGCGCAACCGCCTACGGCGTGTCTCCTACCGGCATGCGTCGATCATCGCTCCGCGGTCGGCCGCACTACTCATGTAACGCTCTCCTACCGTCGTAAGGTAGATGCGAGACCCAGCGGAGTTGTTTCTCGCCAGATTATGCTGGAGCGT
>JAWVDZ010000465.1:0-2634 GCA_033856955.1 Gaiellales bacterium | reverse complement strand
TGTCCACCGACCGGCCAGTGCCTCGATTGCTCCCTCCGTCCACTGGGACATCGTCAAATCCATCGACCGTCCAAGTGCCGCGGTGATCCCCTGAGCCTCTCCAAGCATCGCGCGCGCGTGGTCGAACTCGCCTCGAGCGGCGTGCAGCTCTGCCATGAACTGCAGCGGTATCGCCCGGCCGGGGCCGGTTGTGGTCTCCAGCAGCCTGCGGCAGCGTTCGATCGCCTGGCCGGTCGGTACCGGTCCGTCCAACAGCGCGAGCGCCAGCACTCGCACACCCCCGTCGCGTGCCACCGAGTGGCCGTTTCTCCGTCCGATCTCCAGCAGGCGCTCGCCGACCGCACGCGTCCGCTCCCCCTGCATCGCGTCCTGCTCGGTCAGGGCAATCAGGTTCAACGCCTGCACCGTGCCGTCGATCTCGCCGGCTCGCTCGAACACGACGATCGCATCTTCGGCCTGCCGGCGCCGCCAATCGATCGCGTCGTCCTCGCCCTGCCACACCCGGGCCTCGACCCGCGCCAGCTCGAACCGCAACCGCATCACGTCGTCCCCGCTCCGCTCCGTCTCACCCAGCCCCAGGTCGACCAAATCCGTCACCCGGTCGCGTGCACCGGCCGAGTACAGCTCGGCAAACGCCAAGCTCAGCAGCGCACGGGCGCGCAGCTCGTGACCCGTCGGCAGCAGCTCGAGCGCTCGGCTCAACAGCGCACGGGAGCTGTCTTCCCAGCGCCGCCACGCCAGCTGTCCCGCCGTGGCCAGCGCCGCTCCCGCGCGGGTCGCGAGCTCGCCGCGGACCGATGCCGGCTCGCTCAGCTTCTCGTAGCAGCGGCATGCCGTGTCGAGGTGATAGCCGAGGATGGCGTGGAACTGCGGCGCATCATCCGGCACCGCCCGCTCCCACCAATCCGCGAACTGCGTGTGCAGCTCGGCCCTGCGACCCAGCGAGACCGAGTCGTATGCGGCATCCCGGATGAGCAGATGGCGAAACGCGTAGACCGGTCCACGGCCGCCGTTCGGCGTCTGCCGCTTGATCAGCTCCTGGCGCGACAGTGCCCGCAGGTCGTTGTCGACGTCGCCTCCGACCAGCGTTGCCACGGCCTCCCGATGGAACTCCTGTCCCTCGACAGCAGCAGCCTCGAGCACCGTGCGCTCGCGAGCGTCGAGCGCATCGATGCGTGCCGCCAGCAGCGCCTGCACCGAAGCCGGCACCGCCACCGCGTCCGCCGAGCCACCCTCCAGCATCGCGACCATCTGCTCGGCGAACAGCGGATTTCCTCCGGCCGTCTCGACGATCCGCCGGCGCAGGACGTCGTCGATCGCACGTGCCCCGGCCAGCGCCTCGATCTGCTGGGACGACTGCTCGGCGGTCAGCGGCTCGAGCAGCAGCATCGTCGAGTTGACCTTGCCGCCGCCCCAGGTCGGCCGCGACTCGAGCAGCTCCGTGCGCGCCAGACAGACCACCAGGATCGTTGCCGAGTGCGACCAGTCGACGATGTGCTCGATTACCTCCAGCAGCGCCGGTTCGGCCCACTGGATGTCGTCGAAGACCAGGATCAGCGGGGCGGCGCTCGCAGCCGCCTCGACGGCGCGGCCGAACGCCCACGGGATCTCGCTCTCGGCGCCCGACCCGGGGCCGGAGTAGCCGACCGCTGCCGCCACCACGTCGAATGCGTGCGCCCCGTCGTCGTCCGCCGCCAGCGTCCGCTGCAGCCACGTCTCCGCCGCATCGTCACCGGCCAGCCCGCGGAACGCCTCGGCCAGCGGTAGGTAGGTGATGCCGTCGCCGTAGGGCAGGCATCGTCCGCGCGCCGCCCGGGCACCGACTTCTCCGACCAGCTCCTCGGCCAGCCGCGACTTGCCGATGCCGGCCGCGCCCAGGATCGTCACCAGGTGGCACCGGCGCTCGGCCTGGCACCGCTCGAACGCGCCGCGCAGCAGCTGCAATTCGCGATCTCGCCCAACCAGCGCGCCGCCCAACGACCGCCGAAGGCCGGGCTGATCTGGCCGGACGTCGACCAGGTGCCATGCGATCACCTCGTGCCGTTTGCCCTTCAGCGTCAGCGGCGGCATCGAATCGACGGTCACGGCGTCCCGCACCAGCTCCAGCGTCGCGTCGGAGATCAGCACCTCGTCCGGCGAGGCGGCGGCCTGCAGCCGCGCGGCCAGGTTGAAGACGTCGCCGCTGCCGAGCGTCTGCCCGCTTCCGGTCAGCGCCTCGCCCGTTGCGACGCCCATGCGAACCGCAACCTCGAGCTCGCTCGACGCGTCTCGCAGCTCAGCCGCGGCACGGACGGCGCGAAGCGCGTCGTCCTCGTGCAGGACGGGCACGCCGAACACGGCCATCACCGCGTCGCCGATGAACTTCTCGACCGTCCCCCCGTGACGCTCGACGATCGGCCTGGCGACATCGAAGTACCGGGTCATGATCGACCTGACCACCTCAGGATCGAGCCCCTCTGCCAGCTCGGTCGACCCCACCACGTCGCTGAAGAGAATGGTCACGGTCTTTCGCGTCTCCGACGGCGCACCAGGCGATTCGAGCGGGCCGCCACAGGAATCGCAGAAACGGGCGTCGGAACGGTTCTCTCTACCGCAGCTTGCGCAGACTGTCACGAGCCAAGTCTACGTGGCCGT
>JAWVDZ010000464.1:0-4320 GCA_033856955.1 Gaiellales bacterium | reverse complement strand
CGGATGCCGCGTGGCCGGCGCGGGCGTGCGCAACCGCCCCACAGCAGGCGGCCGTCCAGGGATCGAGGCCGCGGGCCAGCAGTGCGGCGATCACGCCGGTCAGCACGTCGCCCGATCCGGCCGTTGCCAGACCGGGCGCGTCCGACACCGAGACGACGACCTGGTCGCCGCCGGGAGCGGCGATCAGCGTGTCGGCACCCTTCAGCAGCACCACCGCGCGGCTGATCGCGGCGGCCTCGCGGACGGCGGCCAGGCGGTTTGCCTGCACCCAGCCGGACTCGCGTTCCAGCAACCGCGCCATCTCGCCCTCATGCGGCGTCAGCACGGCCGGCCGGCGGCGGCGGGCGATCAGCTCCAGCCGGCCGGCCAGCGCGAACAGCGCGTCGGCGTCGATCACGATCGATCCGCGGTGTCCGCGCGCCAGCCGGCGCGCCAGCTCGATCGCTTCCGGCGAGCGGCCGAGGCCGGGGCCGAGGGCGATCGCCCCCGCCCGCGACGCGAGTTCGAGACCCTCCCGGCGCGGCCTCACCATCAGCTCGGGCTGGAGTCCTTCGATCTGGGACACCTGCGCGTCCGGCACCGCCAGCCAGGCCACGCCGGCGCCGGCCCGCAGCGCGGCGGTGGCGCAGAGCACCGGCGCGCCAGCGTAACCCGGGGCGCCGCCGACCACCAGCACCGAGCCGGCGCTGTACTTGGTCGATGCGGAGGTCTTGCGCGGCACCAGGTCGAGCAGGTCGCGGGTGGCGAGCGCGGCGTGCGTGGGGCGCTCGAGCTGGGTCGGGATGCCGATGTCGGCGACGATCACCGCTCCGGCGTGGCGGCTTCCGGGCGAGACGACCAGGCCCAGCTTCGGCCCGTGGAAGGTGATCGTGAACGCGGCGACGACCGCCTCCCCCTCGACGGTTCCGGTCGAGGCGTCGACGCCGGAGGGAACGTCGAGCGCGACGACCGGGCGTCCGCTGGCGTTGATGGCGGCGATCACGCGGGCCGCATCCGCGCGGGCGCGCCCGTGGAAGCCGACGCCGAACAGCGCATCGACGACCAGGTCGGACCGGCGAAGGGCGGCACGCAGCGCGGCCGCCGCCGGCCGGCGGCTGACCTTTACGCCCAGCCGCTCCACCGCCTCGAGATTCGTGCGGGCGTCGATCGAGAGCTTCGAGGCGACGCCGGTCAGCAACACCTCGACGGATGTGCCCGAGGAGTGCAGATGGCGGGCGACGACGAAGCCGTCGCCACCGTTGTTGCCGGATCCGCAGACGATCGCCACCCGGGCGGCGGATGCGAAGCGCTGCCCGATCTCGTGCGCGGCGGCAAGCCCGGCCCGCTCCATCAGCACCGCGCCGGGCAGCCCGAGACCTTCGATCGCCGCGTCATCGAGGGCGCGAATCTCATCCGCGTCGTAGAGGGGAAGCAGTCCGCTCACGGCTCGTGCACGATCGCGACGGCGCCGGCCATCCCGCGCGAATGCGTCATCGAGAGGTCGATCGGCCCCGCCCCCAGCCGCTCGGCCAGATCGGCGACCTGGCCGGAGAGCGTGACCGCGGGCTTGGGCCGCCCGGCGATCTCGATGTCGCGCCACATGAACTCGACCCCGCACCCGATCGCCTTCCCGACGGCCTCCTTGCCGGCGAAGCGGGCGGCGAAATGCTGGGCTGGATTGGGGCGCGAGAAGCAGTAGGCGCGCTCGCGCTCGGTGAACACCCGGTCGGCAAAGCGCGGCCGCTTCTCGAGCGCGGCCCGCACCCGATCGATCTCGATCATGTCGATGCCGACCCGCATCGGCTCAGTGTAGAGGGTTGATTCTGTGTCAGTACTGCAACAAACCGATCACACCCACACGGGGAGTGTTTGACTCCAATAATTCGCCCTGGAGAGCGGTCGGGTCAACCAGGCCGCCGAATCGTCACTATTCAGTCATAGAACTGCAATCTCCGTCTCATGAGTGTTTGACACCAAATTTGGGGAGGCTCGGATGGGGGGTTGACGGCGGGGTGGGATGTGGTTCGGCGCGCGGGGTAGGCTTGGGCGGTGAGCCGGGCCGTTCAGCTGACCCCGACCGCCACCTGGTGGCCGAGCGTGCTGTGGCAGACCACCACGCTCGAGGTTGTGCGCGGCGGGGAGCGGCTGCTGGTCGATCCCGGCATAGCGCCGTGGGAGGTGCGCGAGGCGGCCGGTGACGTCGCCCACAACCTGCTGATCACCCACGCAGACTGGGATCACGTGATGGGCATCGGGCTGCTGCCGGACGCCTGTGTCCATGCCTCGCCGGGCGCCGCCGAGCGGATCCGAAGCGGCCGGGCGCGCAGCGAGGTCGAGTCCGAGACCCGCCCCTACGGCCTGCCGCTGGAAGGCCTCGACGGACTCCGCGTCGACCGGCTGCTGCCCGAGTCGGGCGGCGAGACCACGATCGGGAGCTTCGCCGCCGTCTGCCACCCCGCTCCCGGGCACACGCCGGACGGATTCGCCGTGCTGCTGCCCGAGGAGGGACTGCTGATCGCCGGAGACCACCTCTCGCTGCAGGAGGTGCCCTTCATCCAGCATTCCGCCTGGCGCTACCTGGACACGCTTCACATGCTCACGGCGGTGATCGAGCGTGATGGTCCCGCGCTGGTCGTGATCGGGCACGGCCCTCCCCAGCCAGGCGACGCCGCGCTGCGAGTCGCAGCCGAGGACATCGCCTACGTCGAAGCTCTGATCCGGTACGCCGAGGCGGGCGGCTCTCCCGACAGCCCCCAGGATGTCCCCCACCCGCATCGGGGAAGCGACGACGAGGTCGAGCATGCCGGCAACCTGCGCCGCACCTGCGAGGCCCTCGCCGCGCGGTGATCGCCGACCGGGAGCTGCTGCGCGGCCTGGCCGAGGACGCTCTCGGTCCGCCTCCGCCTGCCGGCGCCCCCGCCAGGCGCGTCGTCGGCGATGGCTACATCGCCGAGATCGGCCCCGAGCCGGACCCCAACCTGAACATCGCGCTTCGGCTGCGTCTGGAGGGCAGAGACGTCGCCGCCACCGTCGCCGAGGTGCGGCGGCTGTTCGAGGCCGCCGGCCGTTCGGCCGTGACCTGGGAGGTCTCGAGCAGATCGACCCCGGCCGGCCTCGAGCAGAAGCTCCGCTCGCTGGGCATGGAGACGAACGACGACCCCGCCTCGATGCTCGCGCTGGCGTGCACCGCCGAGCCCACCAGCGCCTCCCCGGGAGTCACCGTGGAGCGGGTGGAGACGGCGGAGCAGTTCCAGCTGGTGCGCGACCTCTACCACCAGGACAGGGGCTGGTCACCGAGCGACGAGTGGCTGCGCGGCCCGGGAGTCACCCGCTACCTGGCCCGCATCGACGGCCGCCCGGTGGCGACGGCCGACCTCACCCTGCTCGAGGACGAGCGGGCGGTGTTTCTCGGCGGCGCGCTGACGCTGCCCGAGTTCCGCGGCCGCGGTGCCTACCGAGCGCTCGTTCGCACCCGCTGGAGCGACGCCGTCGCCGCCGGACGGCCGCTGCTGGTGACCCAGTCCGAGCCGATGTCCCAGCCGATCCTTCGCAGGCTGGGATTCGAGGTGGTCGGCCACATCAACGTTCTGCTCGACCGCTGGTAGCGTGGCGGCCGTGGACGAGCATGTGCTGGGCCTGGCCGAGGACGCCAACACCCACACGCCGCTCGGCGAGAGGGACGAGCGCATCGTCCGCGACCGCTTCGTGCTGTGGATGGGCCCCGGCCGGGAGCCGCACTGGAACGTCGCACAGCGCTTCCGGATGCGCGCCGACGAGGTGGACGAGGTGCGCGCCGAGGTGCACGCGCTGCTGCGCGAACGAGGCCGCGATGCCTGCACCTGGGAGGTCGCCAGCTCGGCCACCCCGCCCGATCTGGTGGCGCTGCTGCGCGCCCGCGGGCTGACGCCGGACGAGCCCGATCCGCTGCAGATCGGGATGGTGATGGACAGTCCTCCGCCCGCGATCCCCGCCGGGGTGGTGGTGCGACGCGTCGAGACGGAGGCCGACCACGCGACCAGCGAGCGGATCGCACGACGCTGCTTCGGCATGGACGACCCCACCGACGAGGAGATCGAGAGCAGCGGCTCACGCGGCCAGTCGCAGCGCTACCTGGCGCGGATCGACGGCTCGGACGTTGCCACCGCGACCGCCACCTTCACCGCACACGGCGTCGTCCTGAACGCCGGCTCGACGCTTCCCGAGGCCCGCGGCCGGGGCGCCTACCGGGCGCTCGTGCGCGCCCGCTGGGACGACGCCGTGGCCGCCGGCACGCCGGTGCTGATCACCCAGGCCGGACGCATGTCGCTGCCGATCCTGGAGCGGCTCGGCTTCCGCACGGTG
>JAWVDZ010000463.1:0-2565 GCA_033856955.1 Gaiellales bacterium | reverse complement strand
ACATACTCTCACCGGTGTCGCCACGGCCGGAGGCCCAGAAAGGAATCGCGAAGAAGGCATCGGCGGCCGGGAAGTGGGCTCTCGAGAACGCAGATGTCGTCATCGCCTGCGGCCTCGGGCTCGTATTCGCGATTCTCGGGCTTGCGAATGTTTTTAAAGGGGACGCTCTGCCCGAAGCGACCCTTGCCGTTTTGTCGTTGCTCGCGCTCGCGCTGACCCGGGAACGACTGCTGCGTGAGAAAGCCGGCGGGAGGCTTGATGATCTGGACGCCGCGATAGGGGACCTCAACCAGACCGTTCACGCCCTGCACGCCGGAAACCAGTACCACGTCGTGTCGCATCAGGCAACTTGGGACATCACGGCGGCGGACGGAACAGTGGCGTACGCACATCGTGCGAAACGGTTGAAGCTCGATCAAAACAACGTCTTGGCTGTGTTGGATTACACGGGTAGCACCACCGGCGCCGAGGAGGACGTCGAATACACCGTTGATGCGCGACCTGCAGAAGTCCTGACCGAGCACGACGAATATGGAACGCGCTACAGGCTGGTCTCACTCGGAAGGCTCTACCGCCGCGACGAGGAGCTTGTGCTGGTCGTCAAGCGAACCTTGCGCGACGTATTCGACGACCCAGTCAACAGCGTCTCCGCCCAAACGGACGATGTAACGGCGCTCCTGCAGCTCACGATCATGTGGCCTCAAGGACTTGGGCCGACGGCGCTGCGGCTCACGCGGACGACCATGACGGGAATGTCAACGCAGTCGCTTCCTTTGGAACTCGTACGTCCCGAGAAGGGCAGGCCGGTGCTCCACTTCGACGTCCCTGAGCCGGAGCCGGGGAGCAGGACCACCATTGCCTGGGACTGGCAGAAAGGCGCCTGAACCCACGGAGACTCAGGCGGGTGGCGGTGCCTGCGTCGCGCGTGCCACCAGGCCCGCGTAGACGAGTGCCAGCGCGTCGCCGAGCAGCTCGGGCCGAACCGATCGCGGCTCGATCAGCTCGTCGATGGCGAGGCCGCCGATGATGCTCATCACGATGCGTGCGACGTCCTCCGCCGGCATCGGGAGCCCCGGCGCCCCCAGATGGCGCGCCCGCGCCTCGAGCGCGGCGGCGAGGGCGCTCCGGAGCTCCGTCTGGCGCTCGGCGTAACGGGTGCGGAGCTCCGGATCGCGGATCGCGAGGGTCCAGTACTCGCGCTCGAGCAGCATGGCGTCGCGTCCGGTGCTTATCCGCCGGGCGAACTCGCGGGTCGCCTCCAGGGACATGTCGCGCTCGGGCTGCGCCGATTCGAGCAGCGCGACCAGCTCGCGCGTCGGCGCATCGACTCGCTCCTCGATCAGCGCGAGCAGTAGGTCCTCCTTGCCGGAGAAGTGCCAGTACAGCGCGCCCTTCGAGTAGCCGGCCGCCGCGGCGATCTCGTCGACGCCCGCCTGCCGGTAGCCGCGGCTGGCGAACACCCGCAGCGCCGCCGTGAGCAGCTCGTCGCGAGCGTCGCCGGCCTGCTCGCGCGCCGCGCGCGTGCGCCGATCGAGCCGTGGCCGGGCGCCGCCAGAACCGCCGCGCCCGCTGCCACCGCCACCGCCGCTCGCCCCGCGCCCGCGCCCCCCGCCGCCGCGCCCGCTGCCGCTCTTCACGTTTGCGCTCACCTCTCACAGGGTACTGACTGACCGGTCGGTATGTACAAGCTCTACGTAATTCCCGGTTCGCACGCCTGCCGCTCGGCCATCCTCATGCTCGAGCACAAGCAGCTGCCGTACCGCCGCGTCGACATCCCCACGCTCCTGCACCCGGTGGCGAGCCGCCTGTTCGGCTTCCCCGCCCGCCAGGAGACGCGCAGCGCCGGCGCGCAGCGCCCGCTGCCCCTCCGTTTCGGCGATCGCGTCGGCACCGTGCCGGCGCTGGCGGCCGCAGACGAGCGGATCTCGACCAACCGCCGGATCGCGCGCTTCCTGGACGAGCGCCACCCCGAGCCGCCCCTGTTCCCCGCCGATCCCAATCAGCGAGGCGCGGTCGAGGACGCCGAGCGCTGGGCCAACGACAAGCTCCAGATGGCCGCCCGCCGGATCGCCCTGGCGTGGGCGGTGCGCGAGCCGGAGGCCGCGGGCCGGTCGGGCGCCGACGGCCGGATGGGGTATCTGCTCTACAAGAGCGCCCTCCTGCGCCGCCTGATCATCCCGCGGATCGGCCGCCACGTCTTCGCCGCACACGCGGACGCCGAGCGGAGGCTCCTCGCCGAGCTCCCCGCGATGCTCGACCGGATCGACGCGTGGATCGCCGACGGCGTCCTCGGCGGAGCACACCTGAACGCCGCGGACCTCATGATCGCGCCGAGCCTGGCGCTGATCCTCTACCGGCCCGACATGCTGCCCGTGTTCGAGGGCCGTCCCTCGCTCGAGCTCGTCGACCGGCTGCTGCCCGAGCCCGCCGCGTAGGCACCCACCGCGCTCTAACCTCGGCCTGTGGCCGAGATCGCACTCGAGCAGCTCGAGCGCGATCCGCATCCGCTTCTTGCGCGGCTCAGGGCCGAGGAGCCCGTGAAGTGGGTGCCGGCGCTCCAAGCGT
>JAWVDZ010000462.1:0-4012 GCA_033856955.1 Gaiellales bacterium | reverse complement strand
GACTACATGCAGGCCACCGGCGTCGCGGGCTACGCCGCCACCGCCGGCAACCGCGGCGTCTGGATGCTGCGCCGCGACCTGGGCGAGCTGACCGAGTTCGTGATGTTCACCCTCTGGGACTCGATGGACAGCGTGCGAGGGTTCGCCGGCGACGATCCCGAGACGGCCGTCTTCTATCCAGAAGATGACCGCTTCCTGGTCGAGCGGGACCTGCGATCGACGCACTTCGAGGTGCACACCCGCCTGCCCGATACGGGCAGCTGACTCAGCCGGCCACCTGCTGCAGCGGCTGCGCGGGGCGCTCCTTGCGCGGGTCGACGAAGGGGATCGATGCCGTGCGGCCGCGCATCCCGCCGCGCTCGGCCTCGACCTCGATCAGGTTGCCCGGCTCGGCAAGCGCGATCGGCACCCACACGTAGCCGATGTTGCGGTTCAGTCCCGGAGACCAGACGGCGTCCGTGACGCGCCCGATCAGCTGGCCGTCGTGGTGGGCCGGCCACGACCTGGTGATGCCCTCGAGCGGCTCGGAGTCCTCAAACTCGATCCCGACCAGCTTTCGGTCGACGCCCTCGCTGCGGATCCGCTCGAGCGCCTGCTTTCCGATGTAGTCCTGCGGCTGCTCCTCGACCAGGCGCTCCAGCCCCATGACGTGAAACGGCGTATCGGCGAGGCTGATGTCGGAGCCCCAGTTGAAGATCCCGGCCTCGACCCGGCGCGCTTCGTTGGGCGCGATCGGCCGGATCGCGAACTCTTCGCCGGCTCCAATGATCGCGTCCCACAGCTGGTCGCCGCGGCTGCCGTCCAGCAGGTTGACCTCGAAGCCGGGCACCGCCGACCAGCCGGTGCGGCTGATCACGACCGGGATGTCGCCGATCGAGAACCGCTCGCACCAGTAGTACTTGATGTCGTAGATGGCCTTGCCGACCAGCATCTCGAGCGTGCGTGCCGAGAGCGGGCCCTGGACCTGCACCGGGTGCACGTCGGGGTAGCTGACCTCGGCATCGAGCCCGCTCTGCGACAGCACGCCCAGCGTGTACAGGCCGGCGTCGCTGTCGGCCAGCTGCATCCACCACACGTTCTCGTCCACGTGCAGCAGCACCGGATCGTTGACGATGCCGCCGTCGGGGGCGATCACCAGCATGTACTTGCCCTGCTTGACGGCGCACTTGGTCAGGTCGCGGCAGGTGACCATGTCGATCAGCCGGTCGGCGTCGGGCCCGCTCACCTGCACCGTCCGCTCGACGCCCACGTCCCACAGCGTCACGCCCTCGTTCAGCGCGCGGTACTCCACCGCCACGTCGTCGTACTCGGCCGGCAGGTACATCTTGTTGTAGATGTCATAGGCCTTGCAGCCCGCCCGCTGCGTCGCGTCGAAGTAGGGCGAGCGCCTGTACCAGGGGCCGAAGTAGAGCTTGGTGGTGAGATCCGCCATCGAGTGATTCCTTCCGTTCGCGCCGTGTGAGGTTGTCCGCCGGTTCATGTAGGATCCGTGATCCTGACTGACTAGTCAATCAAATCGCGGAGACGGGCGCAAACGGTGCCGCCCGCGCTCGGCTGTAGCGTCCCGCCGCCAATGCCCCGAGATCCCCGTTACGACATCCTGTTCGAGCCGGTGCCGATAGGCCCGGTGGTGGCACGCAACCGCTTCTTCCAGGTGCCCCACTGCAACGGCATGGGCCACCGCGACCCGACCGCGCTGGCCGAGATGCGCGCTGTCAAGGCCGAGGGCGGCTGGGCGGTGGTCTGCACCGAGGAGGTCGAGATCCACCCCACCTCCGAGGTCTCGCCCTACGCCGAGGGCCGGCTGTGGGACGACGACGACATCCCGGCGCTGGCGCGGATGACCGAGCGCGTGCACGCCCACGGCGCGCTGGCCGGCATCGAGCCGGTGCACAACGGCATCCACGGCGCCAACCTGTGGAGCCGCGAGGCTCCGATGGCGGCCGGGCACATGCCGGTGATCGGGAACGATCCGCTGCAGGTGCGACGGATGAGCGCCCAGGACATCGCCGACCTGCGCCGCTGGCACCGCCGCGCCGTGGCGCGCTCGATCGAGGCCGGCTTCGACCTCGTCTACGTCTACGCCTCGCACGGCCTGAACACGATCGGCCAGTTCCTCTCGCCCCGCTACAACTTCCGCAGCGACGGCTACGGCGGCAGCCTGGAGAACCGCGCCCGGCTGCTGCGCGAGGTGATCGAGGACACGATGGAGGAGGCCGACGGCCGGATCGCGGTGGCCTGCCGGATCACGGTCACCGAGCTGATGGGAAACCAGGGCGTCGAGCGCGCCGACATCGAGCAGGTGCTGCGCTGGATGGGCGAGCTGCCGGATCTGTGGGACTTCGTGGCCGGGCAGTGGGAGGACGACTCGGTCACCGCCCGCTTCTCCGACGAGGGACACCAGGAGCAGTACGTGCGCGGCCTCAAGCAGCTGACCTCAAAGCCCGTCGTGGGGGTTGGCAGGTTCACCTCCCCCGACACGATGGTGCGGATGATCCGCGACGGCGTGCTCGACTTCATCGGCGCGGCGCGGCCCTCGATCGCCGATCCCTTCCTGCCGCAGAAGATCGAGCAGGGCCGGCTGGAGGACATCTGCGAGTGCATCGGCTGCAACATCTGTGTCTCGGGCGACTCCACGATGACGCCGATCCGCTGCACCCAGAACCCGACCATGGGCGAAGAGTGGCGCCGCGGCTGGCACCCCGAGCGGTTCCGGCCCAAGTCGAGCGACGCCAAGGTGCTGATCGCCGGCGCCGGCCCCGCCGGGCTCGAGGCCGCCCACGCGCTCGGCAAGCGCGGCTACGAGGTGGTGCTGGCCGAGGCCACCTCCAAGCTGGGCGGCAGGGTCGCCCGCGAGGCTCGGCTGCCCGGCCTGGCCACCTGGATCCGGGTGCTCGACTACCGACGCGGACAGCTCGAGAAGCTGCCCAACGTCGAGCTGGCCTTCGACAGCGAGCTGACGGCCGAGGAGATCCTCGCCTACGGCTTCGACCACGTCGCGATCGCAACCGGAGCCGGCTGGCGCCACGACGTGACCGCGCGCTGGCATACGACGCCGGTGCCGATCGATCCCGGCATGCCGGTGTTCACGCCGGACGACCTGATGGACGGCCGCCTGCCGGACGGCGACCGGGTCGTGCTCTATGACGACGACCACTACTACATGGGCGGCGTGCTGGCCGAGCTCCTGGCGCGCGAGGGCCGCCGCGTCACGCTCGTTACGCCCGCCGCACGCGTCTCGGAGTGGACGATCAACACGATGGAGCAGGAGCGCATCCAGCGCCGCCTGATCGAGCTCGACGTCGAGATCCTCACCGCCCACACGATCGGCTCGGCCACGGCAGGTGCCGCACAGGCGGTCTGCACCTACAGCGAGCGCGATCGGGAACTGCCTTGCGAGGCGCTGGTGATGGTGACGGCGCGCGATCCCCACGATGCGCTGGCCGTCGACCTGCTCGCCGCGGCCGACCGCTGGGCCGACGCCGGCATCAGCTCGGCGCGCGCGGTCGGCGACGCCTGGAGCCCCGCCACTATCGCGGCGGCCGTCTGGGACGGGCGCCGCTACGCCGAGCAGCTCGACCAGCCCGATGATCGCGACGTACCTTTCCTTCGCGAAGTGGTGCGGCTGGCGGAGCACGCTCCTCGCGGGCTGGCGCCGGCCCGGCCACGCCCCACGTAGTTCCCGGTTCGCCGTATGATTGCGGCGCCGTGGCATACGACCCCAACAGCACCTTGCGGTCGATGCCGCTGTTCTCGGAGCTCGACGATGGGGTGATCGACCACCTGTCAGCCATCGTGACGGTGGTTGAGCTGGCGAAGGGATCGGTGCTGATCGAGCGAGGCCTGCCCGGCTCGGGCATGTTCGTGATCCTCGACGGTACGGCGGAGGTGGAGCTGCCACACCGCAAGGTCACCCTTGGCCCGGGCGAGTTCGTGGGCGAGCTGAGCCTGCTCACCGACCACCCTGTGCGCGTCGCCAGGGTGCTCGCGACCAGCGATCTGCGCTGTCTGG
>JAWVDZ010000461.1:0-4805 GCA_033856955.1 Gaiellales bacterium | reverse complement strand
TGGGCGTCGACGGCTTGCCCGACGAGGCGTGGTTGATCCGCTCCGCCTTGCCGCCTCGCGCGAGCACAAGCACCTGACTCGACCAGTCGAACTCGACGTGATTGCCGGCCTTCGGGTACTTGAGCTTGAAGCCGCCGTGGCCGGAGAGCAGCATCTCGAAGACCTTGGCCGAGACGCTCGAGTTGCGGCCCAGGCCGTTGGTCTTGCGGAAGGCAAGCACGGCGCGAGCGGTCGAGCCGTCGAAGTGACCGCCCTGGGACGTGACGTAGGCGAGCCGGGCCAGGCCGCGCTGGACCAGGTGGATCTTCTTGGCGCCGGAACCGCTGCCCACGCCGCCGCGCATCGCCTCGAAGCTCTTGCGCTTGATCGTGAAGCGCTGCTGCTCGGCGCTCGCCTTGTGGCGCGCCTTGACGATGTAGGTGCCGGCCTTGCTCACGCGGAAGACCAGCGAGAAGCCGCCGGCCTTCGACACCGTGGCGATCTTGCGGTCGACCTTCTTCGAGCCGCGGAACAGCTCGACGATGATCTTCTGCCCTGCGACGGCCGGCTTGACGCTGCCCGCCAGGCGGATGCGCTGGCCCGCCGCCACGTACTGGCGGCCGCCGTCGCTGAGGCCGGAGGCGATGGCGATGGACCCCTTGCCGGCGGCGGGAGCGGGCGCCGGTGTCGTCGGCGGCGGAGTGGGCGTGGTCGGCGGCGGATCGGTCGGCGGGGTGACCGGAAGCTGTGCCGATGCGGCGGCCGGAGAGAGCGCCACGAAGGCGGCGATGAGGAATGCGGATGCGGTTTTCACGCGCTCATTGTGCACTCATATGGCGGCGGACGCGCTCGATCGGGGTGTGAACAGTGACCCGAGCAGGCAAAAAGCCAGCATCGCGGCGCCCATCAGCAGGGCCACGACGCTGACCCTGTCGAACTCCGCGGCGGAGACGATCGCGTTGTTGAGGGCGTGCAGCGCGATACACGGGTAGAGCGACCCGCTGCGCTCGTAGACCAGGCACAGGAGGAAGCCGAGCGGGGCGATGACGGCGACCGCCAGCGGCCCGCCGGAGCTCAGGTGGACCGAGCCGAACAGCGCGCCGTCGATCACGAGCGCGGGCCAGAGCCCCATCCGCCCGCGCAGGATCCGGTAGAGGAACCCGCGGAAGAAGAACTCCTCGCAGAGGGGCGCGACGACGATGATGATCACGCACGAGCCGATCTGGGTCCCGAGGCGCTGCCCGGTGTCGATCGGGTCCGACGCGTTGGGCTGGAGGATCAGCTCGTACAGCAGGGTGATCGCGATGTAGCTCGCGATCGCGACGAGCGACCAGCCGACGGCGGGCCCGAGCCGCGGGCGCCGGAAGCCGAACTGCGACCGGTGCGGCGGCCGGATCCTGGCGGCCAGCATGACCGCCCCGACCACCCAGCCGACGTCCTGGAACAGGGTCGCGATCAACTCCAGCGCGGGCAGCGAGTCGTCGGAGTCGACGTTGAAGCCCCAGTGGACCCACGAGATCACCGCCAGCGCAGGCAGCATCAGCAGCGCCGCGGCGACTCCGCCGCCGACGCCGATCGCGAAGCCGTACGCGCCGTACAGGGCGGGCCAGCGCGGGAACGGGTCGGCGCCCTCGGGCAGCTCCGGGCGTGCGGGCAGCGGCCGCGGCGGGGCGGCGACGGGCCCTGCGGCGGCGCTCACGTTGCGGCCGGCTCCCGGCGCCAGGCGAAGCGCGGCACCAGCATGCAGGCGGCGATCGCCGTCGCCCCGAACGCCGCGGCGACGTACGTCGCCACGTCGGTCTGGGCCGCGTAGGCGAAGGCGTTGTTGAGCGCGTGCAGCGCGATGCAGGGGTAGATCGACCCGGTCTTCTCGTAGAGCAGGCAGAACACGATGCCGAGGATGATGAGCGGCGGCACGGCCGCGATCCCGGTCGTCGCGTGCACGAGGCCGAACACGAGGCCGGCGATCACCGCCGCGGGCGCCGTGCCCAGGCTGGTGCGCAGCGAGCCGTAGAGGAAGCCGCGGAAGAAGAACTCCTCCGCTACCGGCGCGAGGAAGACGAACAGCACGCCCGCGGAGATCAGCGCCAGGTTGGACTGGTCGGCGCCGATGTCCTGCGCCGTCGACTGCTTCGGCGCGCCGGCGATCGCGACGTAGACCGAGAACAGCACGGTGTAGGTGACGACGCCGGCGATCGCCCACCCGACCGCGGGCCAGTAGCGCGTCCGGCGCAGCCCGAACTGCCACGGGTGCGGGCGCTTGACGCGCGAGGCGAACCACAGCGCCACGCCGATGAACATCGCCTCGAGCACGAGCGAGCCGAGCAGGTCCGCCGCGGCCGGCGTCTGGTCGTGCGCTCCGGTCCCGGTGACGAGCAGGATCGCGATCTGCACCAGCAGGCTGCCCATGAAGACGACCGCGAGGCCGACGAACCCGAACCACGCGGGCCAGCCCGGCTCGCGGCGCTCCGGCGGCGGCTGAGGTGGCTCGCCATGAGGTGGCGGCCCGGCCATCCGGTAGCCCTGGATCATCTGGAGCCCAGCATACGACCGCCGGCGCGCAGAGCCGCCGCCAGGTCGGTGAGGGTGCGGACGACCGGGGTGCCCGGAGGCGCCGGGCCGCGCGTGCCGTCGCGGTCGATGAGGACGGCCGCGATGCCCGCGGCGAGCGCTCCCGCGACGTCACCCTCCAGCGAGTCGCCGACGTGGAGCGCCTCGCCGGCCTCGCAGCCCGCGGCCGCCAGCGCGGCGTCGAAGATGCGCGGGTCGGGCTTGGCGGCGCCGACCTCGGCGGACACGACGACCGCGTCGATCAGGTCGGCGAGGCCCGCGGCTTCGAGCGCCTCCGGCAGGGAGCAGTCCCAGTTCGAGCAGACGACCAGCCGCAGCCCGCCGGCGCGCAGCGCGCGGAGGGCCGGGGCGGCGTCGGCGTAGGCGTCGAAGGCGATCGCCTCGAGCATCGCCCGGCGCACGGCACGGTGGCCGAGCCGGGGGTCGCCCAGCGCCTCGAGCAGGACGCCGGCGCAGGCGTCGCGCAGCCGCCCGAGCGACGCGGCGTCGCGACCCTCGAGGTGGTGGGCCAGGTAGTACGCGATCTCGGCGCGGAACGCCGCGGCGGCGAGCGTCGCGCCGATCTCGACCCCGGTCTCGCGCCGCAGGATGGCGCGCAGGCGCACGTGCGGCGGCTCGAGGGCGAGCAGCGTCCCCATCGCGTCGAGCAGGACCGCGCGCGGCCGCGGGGGGACCGCGCCGAGCGGGTGTCCGGGTCTAGCCTGGGGCGCCATGCCGGATCTACATCTACCCGTCGCGAGCGTCCTGGTCGACCACCGCAACCAGATCACCGCGCTCGTGACGGTGCTCGTGGCGGTCGGACTGGCCCGCTTCGTCGACTCCTACCTCGTGCGGCGCGGCGGCAGGGTCGCCTCGGCGATGTCGGGCCCGCTGTCGCCGGTGGCCATGACGCGGCTGCGGCTCGTGCGCCGGCTCATCAGCGCCACGATCGTGCTGATCGGGATCATGCTGGCGCTCAGCCAGTTCGAGGCGATCAAGCGCACGGCGACCGGCGTGCTGGCCTCGTCGGCAGTGCTCGGCATCGTCGTCGGCTTCGCCGCCCGTCAGACGCTGGCCAACGCGGTCGCCGGAATCCTGCTGGCCATCACGCAGCCGATCCGGATCGACGACATCGTGACCTTCGAGAACGAGACCGGCACGGTCGAGGACGTGCGGCTGACCTACACCTACCTGCGCTCCGACGACGGCCGGCGCATCATCGTGCCGAACGAGCGATTGGCGCAGAACACGATCCAGAACCACACGATCATCGACGCGCGGGTGCGGGTCGCGGTGGACGTCTGGCTGCCACCGGAGGCCGACTCGCTGCGCGCGCTCCGGGTGCTCGCCGGCGACGACCTGGAGGTCTCGATCGCCGAGATCGACAAGGAGGGGGTGCGCATCTCGGTTGGCACGTGGGCACGGACGTACAAGGAGCGCGGAGCAATCGCGGCAGGACTCAGGGCCTCCTGCCTGGAAACACTGCGGCGTGAGGGGCTATCCTCGTCCAACTCCGCTTGATCCCGCGCACCCGCGTGCGCGGCCGCTCCGCATCCGGTACCGCAGCTCCCTCCGTTGACTCATCGTCACCGACAGACCCGCCGGCGCCGCCGCCAGCCGCACGTCAAGAAGAAGGCGATGCTCGGCGTGCTCGTGCTGTTCACGGTCGGCGTGATCGCCGCGCTCGCGGGCGTGGGCTACATCGTCGCGATCGCCGCGACGGGACCGGACATCGGTGAGCTGAAGCCGATCGACAAGGGCGAGAGCTCGGCGATCTACGCCGCCGACGGGTCGCTGCTCGGCTTCGTGCAGTCCGACGTCGTGCGCCAGGAGCGCCCGTGGCGCGACATCCCCGACGAGCTCAAGCAGGGCACCGTGGCGATCGAGGACGAGCGCTACTACGAGCACGGCGGCGTCGACCCCGAGGGCATCGTCCGCGCGGCGGTGAAGAACATCACCTCCGGCTCCACGGTGCAGGGCGGCTCGACGATCACCCAGCAGCTCGTCCGCGCGCTCTACATCCACGACCCGAAGCAGGACATCAAGCGCAAGATCCGCGAGGCCAAGCTGGCCCAGGAGCTCGAGACGAAGCACTCGAAGCGCTGGATCCTGGAGCAGTACCTGAACTCCGTTCCCTACGGCACGGTCGGCGGGCGCACGGCGCTCGGTGCCGAGGCCGCGTCGCAGGTCTACTTCTCCAAGCACGCGAAGGACCTGACGCTGCCGGAGTCGGCGATGCTGGCCGGCCTGCCGCAGGCACCGTCGCAGTACAACCC
>JAWVDZ010000460.1:0-4414 GCA_033856955.1 Gaiellales bacterium | reverse complement strand
CTGGCCGAGCGCGATCGTGTAGCGCGCGATCTGCTCGTCGTCGCCGGTCAGCTCCAGCTCGTCGCCGCCGGCCGCGCGGGCGCCGATGCCCAGCCGCTTGGCGATCTCGGCCGCCTGAGTGGGGTCGGCGGTGCGGATCCGCCGCGCCTCGCCCTCGCTCTTCAGCAGCTCATCGAGGTCACCGTCGAACAGGATCTGGCCGGTGCGGATGATCGCCACCCGGTTGCAGAGATCCTCCACCTCGCTCATCAGGTGGCTCGAGAGCAGCACCGTCAGCCCCTCCGAGGCCAGCCGCCGCACCAGGTCGCGCATGTCGCGCATGCCGGCCGGGTCGAGCCCGGTGGTGGGCTCGTCCAGCACCAGCAGGCGCGGGTTTCGAATCAGCGCGGCGGCGATGCCCAGCCGCTGCTTCATGCCGTGCGAGTAGCCGCCGACGCGATCCCTCGCCCGGTCGGCCAGATCGACCAGCTCGAACGAGTGGTCGATCCGCTTGGCGGCGTCACCGCCGTCGTAGGCAGCCATCAGCTCGAGGTTCTTCCGGCCGCTCAGGTAGGGGTAGAAACGGGGCGCCTCGACGAAGCCGGCCACGCCCTCCAGCGACCGCGCGCCGGCCGTCTGCGGATCGCGCCCGAACAGCCGGGCGACGCCCGCGGTGGGCCGGATCAGGCCCAGCAACATGCGCAGCGAAGTCGTCTTGCCGGCGCCGTTCGGGCCCAGGTAGCCGTAGACGTCGCCGGCCTGGACGGTCAGGTCGACGGCGTCCACGGCCAGCCGCTCGCCGTAGCGCTTGGTCAGGCCGCGCATCTCGATCGGCGGCGCCTCGGTCACGAGACGGCCCGCGCGGCGGCCTCGGCCGCCACCGCCGGCACCGAGCCGACCAGGGTGTAGGTGACGCCACCGCTGGTGACGCGGATCACGGTGCCAAGCGCGGTCGCCAGCTCATGGCCGCGGGCGCCGTTGATCGAGATCGCCGGCAGCGCGGCCAGCGGGTCGCCGGCCGAGGTGCTGGTGTCGGCCACCTGCTCGAACACCGCCAGCGTGCCCAGGCCCTGGCCGTACAGCACCACGACGGTGCGCGAGTCGCCGGTCTCGATCAGTCGCACGGCCTTGCGCGGCAGACCGACCAGCGAGCCAGGGGCGGACAGCTTGAACGGCAGCGCCTTGGCGACTGCGGCGGTGCCGGTGATCTGGCTGTGCTTCGTGCCGTGTCCCTTCAGCGAGCCGGCGGTTGGCAGCTTGACGTCGGTCGGCTTGATCGAGGCCGGCGCGTGCACCGTCAGGTCGGAGCTGGGGATGCTGCCGTAGTGGACGTCGGTGGCGGTCAGCGCCAGCACCGGCGACGAGTCGCCGCGGCTGTAGACGGCCAGCTTCAGCGGCACGCCGTGCTCGGCGTCCCAGGCCAGCTGCACGGCGCCCAGCAGGCCGCCGTCGTGGCTGGGTGAGACGCGCACCGAGTAGACCGGGCGGCCGGCGATGTCGCCGGGAATCGCGCCAGAGACGTTGGCCATCGAGGAGAGACGCTTCAACGCGTGCTGGATCTGGCTGATGCCGAAGACGTGCGGCTTCTTGGCCGCGGAGTCGCCGTTCGATGCGGCGTCAGCCTTGTGGGCCGGCAGCGCGAGGCGGTAGAGCGTGCCCTTGGCGGCGTCGTACATCGTGATCGTGCTGCCGTCGCCGGTGATCTGGGTGTCGCCGGTGTCTGACTGCAGCTCGAGCCGGAAGCGGCCGTCGTTCGAGATCCAGACGCGGCCGCTGGCGCCGGCCAGCAGCGGGCTGCCGGTGAGGGCGCCGTCGGGGAAGAGGTGGTTGGTGAAGGTGATGCGGGCGCTGAAGCCGTCGACGGGCTTGGAGTGCATTGCTCTGTTCAGGGCCGAGGCCAGCGAGCGGGGAGGCGGCTTGGGGCCGGACCGGCTGGCGGCCACGGCGACGGCCGTGATCAGCACCGCCACGACGGGCAGGACGAGAACGGCGATCAGCTTGGGAGTGGAGATGCGGCGAAGCAGGTTCATCGGGCGGGCCCTTCCGTGGTGAGTCTGCCGCAGTGTCGTTGGTGGAGTCTGAGAGATCTGTGAGAGCGGTGAGTGGTACCGTGAATCTGTGAGTGTGATCAGGCGGCATGGATGGGTGGTTCCCGTCGCGGCGGCTGTGGTGGCGGTGGGCCTGTTCGCGAGCGGCGTGATTGCGTGGGGCATGGTGGCTCCGCCATTTGCCTGTCCGCCAAACCGCCTCTGCGCCTTGTACGACCCCAGCGTGAGGCATCAGCTTCACCCCCTGCGCGCCGAGATCCTGTGGGCGCTCAGCGCCATCTTCGCTTTGCTCGCGATTGCCTCCGCCGTCACGCCGCGGCTGCGCTCTCATCCCAAACCAGGCGCGCGAGTACGACCCGGGTCTGACCCGGCAGGGGTCTGACCCCTCCCGAGCCGCAACTAGGCTGACGCCGGAAGCGTGATCGCAAACGTGGCGCCGTCGATCGTCAGCTCGCCGCCGTGCCGCTGGGCGGTCGCCCGCACCAGCGCGAGGCCGAGGCCCGAGCCCTCCGTGCCGGAGCTGTTCGGGCCGCGCCAGAAGCGGCGACCGGCTTCATCGACCAAGTCGCCTGGGATGCCGCTGCCGGCGTCGGTGACGGTGATCACGACCTGGCCGTCGGCGCTCGCGGCGGCGACAGTGATCGGCGGCTGCCCATAGCGCTGCGCGTTCTCGACCAGGTTTCGCACGGCGCGGGCGATCGCGTCGGCGTCGCCGCGCACGACCGGATCGCCCTCGATCGTGACGGCGACGCCGTCCGTGGCAACGTTCTCGGTCAGCAGCTTGCGGAGCGGGACGAGCGTGGTGGGGGGATCGGCGGCGTCCTCTCGGGCGACGGCCAAGAGCTGATCGACCAGGCGTCCCAGCCGGGCGATGTCGGCCTCGAGATCGGCGAAGGCGGCCTGCTCTGGGGCCTGGCGGGCGAGGTAGGCGGCGTTGCCGCGAAGGGCGGTGAGTGGCGTGCGCAGCTCGTGCGAGGCATCGGCCAGGAAGCGCCGCTCGCCGTCGCGGGCGCGCTCGAGCGCTGCCAGCATCGCGTTCAGGGCATCGGCCAGCGCGGCCACCTCGTCGGCACGCGAGGAGGTCGCCAGCCGCCGCGACGGATCCGCGGTCCGGCCGATCACGCTGGCGTCGGACGAGAGCCGGGCCAGCGGGCGAAGCACGCGGCGGGTCATCAGCAGCGATGCGGGCGCGGCCAGCGCGGCGGCGGCCAGGGCGGCCAGCACCGTGAGCAGGCGCAGCCGGTGCAGCGTGCGGTCGATCTGCTCGGTGGAGGAGGCCACGATCACCGCGCCGCCGGTGGCGCGACCGCCGCCGATGGTGGGAAGCGGCGCGGCGTAGATGCGGATCGACTGGCCGTCCAACGTGCCGTCCTGGTAGTGGGGATGGCCGCTGGCGATAACGTCGGCGGCCAGTGCGTCGCTGGGCAGCGAGCGGGCGCCCAGCGCCAGCGAACGGGAGAGGATCGCGCCGCTTCGGTCGACCACCTGCACGTCCAGGCCGACGCCGTTGGATGACGAGTCGAGAGCACCGGGGCTGGTGAGCAGGGCGGGAGCCGAGACGGAGAGCGTTGCCACGTCCGCCGCCCGGCGGCGCAGGTCGGAGTCGAGCTGGCGGTGAAGCTCGCGGGAGAGCAGCAGGTGCAGGGCGACGCCGAGCAGGGCGACGGCCAGCAGGATGGCGATCGCCGAGGCGATCGCGACCTGCGAGCGGAGGGTGAGGCGACTCATCCGCGCAGCACGAAGCCGACCCCGCGCACTGTGTGGATCAGCGCCGGCGGGCCGAGCTTGCGGCGCAGGTAGGCGACGTAGCGGTCGACGGTGTTGGCGGTGGGTAGGCGACCCTCGCCCCAGACGGCGTCCAGCGCCGTGTCGCGCGAGACGACCTGGCCGGCGTTTGCGACCAGCAGGGCGAGCAGCGCCGCCTCCCGGGGAGTGAGCGCGATGGCGTGGCCGGCGCGGCTGGCCGTGTTCGTGGCGGGATCGACGGTCAGGTCGCCATGGCTGATCGGGCCCGGGGCGGTGTGGCCCCTTCGCAGCAGGGCTCTCAGTCGCGCCGCCAGCTCGTCCGGCGCGAACGGTTTGACCAGGTAGTCGTCTGCGCCGGCGTCCAGGCCGGCGACGCGGTCAGAGACCTCGTCGCGGGCGGTGAGCAGCAGGATCGGCACCGCGTCGCCCTTGTGGCGCAGGCGGCGGGCGACGGCGTGGCCATCGATGCCGGGCATGACAACGTCCAGCACGATCGCGTGCGGCGGCCATGACTCGGCGGTGGCCAGCGCGGCGCCGCCGTCCGAGGCGGTGCGGGTGTCGTAGCCCTCGGCCTGGAGCGTGCGCTCCAGCATGCGCCGGATCGAGGGGTCGTCGTCCACGACCAGGATGCGACGGGCGGC
>JAWVDZ010000459.1:0-4419 GCA_033856955.1 Gaiellales bacterium | reverse complement strand
GGCGTGCTGCCGCGGGGCAGCTACGCCACGCTGATCACGCAGGGCAGCGGCGTCGCCCCTGAGTTCTACTCCTCGCAGGGCGCGACCCCGGCCAGCCTCCGGCAGCTGACCAGGTCGGCCCCATTCGGCCTGTCCACGGCCGGCGGCTATCGGATCGATGTCGTGGCCGCGCCAAGGGGGCCGGGCGGGAACGGTAACGCCCGGCTGGCAATCGCGATCCCGCTCTCCGACGTGCACTCGACCCTTGACCGGCTGGCGCTGCTCGAACTGCTGATCGGACTGGTCGTTCTGGGGGCGATCGCGGCGGTCGCCTACCTGCTCGTCCGACACGAGCTGCGACCGCTGATCCAGATCGAGGACACCGCGGCCGCGATCGCGGGAGGCGATCTCGCGCGGCGTGTCGATGAGGCCGATCCGGCGACCGAGATCGGCAGCCTCGGCCAGTCGCTGAATGCGATGCTGACCCAGATCGAGCAGGCGTTCGACGAGCGGCGCCGCTCCGAGCAGCGGCTGCGCAGGTTCGTGGCCGACGCATCCCACGAGCTGCGAACGCCGCTGACGTCGGTGCGGGGATTCGCGGAGCTGTTTCGCCGTGGCGCCGCCGACCGGCCGGACGACCTGGCGATCGTGATGTCGCGGATCGAAGCCGAGGCGGTGCGGATGGGCGTGCTGGTGGAGGACCTGCTGCTGCTTGCGCGGCTCGATCAGGGCCGTGCGATCGAACGACAGCCGGTCGACGTCGCGGCGCTGGTGGGCGAGCTGGTCGAGGACCACCGGATGCTGCACACCGAGTGGCCGATCGAGCTGCGCTCGGGCGACGTCCCGAAGGTGCTGGGTGACGAGCTGCGGCTGCGCCAGGCGATCGGAAACGTGCTCACCAACGCACGGCTGCACACTCCAGCCGGCACGCCGATAGCGGTGTCCGTCTCGCAGCGGCCGGACGAGGTCGTGATCGAGGTCGCCGACCGCGGCCCCGGCATCCCGGCCGACGAGCTCGAGCGCGTGTTCGAGCGGTTCTTCCGCGCCGATCCCAGCCGCGCCCGAGCCAGCGGCGGATCCGGCCTCGGACTCTCGATCGTGGCATCGATCCTGGAGGCGCACGGGGGACGAGTCGAGGCGGAGAACCGGCCGGACGGCGGGGCGGTGTTCCGGCTGGTGCTGCCGGTCGGCTGAGTCACCCTGGTGCCTGGCAACGGCCGAAAGGCCGGTGCCTGGCACCACCGAGCGGCACCTCACGCGTCAGTCGAAAGCTCGATCGTGCCAGGCGCCGCTTCGCGTTGCCAGGCACGGAATGGGCCCGGTCCGCCGAGGCGGACCGGGCCCTTGTGAGGCCGAGCTAGTGCGACGGCGCGGCGCCGAAGCCGGACTCGGTGCCGGTGACCTTGAAGGCGCTGTTCAGCTTGACGGTGACTTGCGTACCGTCCGCCTTGGTCAGGTGGGCCTCGTACGCGGCCCCGGACGAGTCTGTCTCGACCCGGATCATCGTCGCCCCGGGCACCGCGGCCAGAGCCGCCTGCTTGACGCTGGCCGCGGTCGAGCCGGTCAGCAGCGTCTCGCCCGGGCCGTGGGTCATGCTGGCCGGGTTGGCCGCCCATGCTTGGGCCGCACCACCGCCCGACGAGCTCGACCCGGTCGAGGTCGATCCGCCGCTGGCCGCGTCGGCGATGCCTGCCGCGCCGACCGTGGCTCCGGCCATCAACGCCGCGGTCGCCAGCAAGGTGCGAACACGTGATGTGGACATGATGTCCTCCTTCGTCTCATGCGCCCCGGGGATCGAGGCGCACTCCCACTCTCGGCCGCCCACCTCGCCCACCGCTGGCATCCGCCTGTGAGCTTGCCGAGAGCAGCAGCGAGCGGCGATACTGCCGCCGTGGACTACGGCGTTCTCAGACCTGACGACCTCGAGTTCGAGCAGCGGCCCTACCGTCCGCAGGACCCCGTGCGTTCGGCGGCCGCGCTCTCGGACGCGCTCGGATTGACGCAGTCGCGGGCCTCGGTCTGGCGCTACCCCGCGGGCTCGCGGGGACGTCGGCACCGCGAGCTGGCGCAGGAGGAGGTGTTCGTCGTACTCGACGGCGCCGTCACGATGATGCTCGGCGATCCGCCCCAGCGCGAGCAGCTTCCCGCCCGCAGCATCGTCCGCGTCGCGCCGGGAACGCCGCTTCAGATCCACAACGAGTCCGACGGCGAGGCGACGCTGCTGATCTGGGGCGCGCCGCCCGAGCGCGGCAGGGCCGAGATCCTCGACGACCTCGAGTAGCTACTCGCCCGGCAGGAACTTGAATGTCTTGCTCGGCTTGAACCCGGGCGGCGGCGTGCCCTCGACGATCGTGATCACGTCATGTGGCTGGAGCAGGTAGGAGCCGAGTGCTGTCGACGGCACGCCGTTCACCCACATCTTGACGCCGCCGCAAAATCCGCCCACGCAGCGGGAGTTGAAACGCACACCCCAGAGGTCGAACACGTTCTGGAGATCGGAGCGGTAGCCCTTCACCCCGGCCTCGATGTGGACCAGGCTCCGGTCGTCCTCGTGCGTATGGATGGCCGCGATGATCCCGCCGGCCTGGTCAATGCCCATGTCGTTCGGGATCGGCACCGTATTGCCATCGACCACGAGCCGGATGTGCACGTGGTAGTGCTCGACCACGTCCGACTGGGCGGGCAGCTTCAGCGCCTTGATCGCGGCGGCGAGATCGGTGTAGACCGGTGGCCACGTGCCCTGCGACACGAAGTCGATCTTCGCCGTCGAGTCGCGCTTCGCGATCACGCCCAGATCGGCGTTGGCGCTCGACCCACGCGTCAGCAGCACCACCGCGATCACGACGCCCAGCGCGATGAATCCCGATAGCGACAGCGCCCACATCCACAGCGGGATGCCGGAACTGCCGCCGCCCTTTGGGCGGGCGATGCCGTCGCCGCTACCCAGCCTGCGCTCCCGGTTCTGGTTGGTGCGCTCTTTCTGTCGCTTGCTCACACGACGAACTATAAACTGGCTTTCTCGTGCGACCGTCCAGTGACTCGCCGCCCGCCGTGCGGTTCTGTCCCTACTGCGGACAGCCGCTGGGGAGCTTCTTCGGCGCCCGGATCGAGGGCGGCGGCGCCTGCTGCGACCGCTGCCAGGAATGTTTCAGGGTGCAACGCGTTGAAGAGAGTGACGATATTTCTACGCCCGTGCAGTCCGCGGCGGGCGATATAAAGACAGGAGAACCATGAGTGACATCCGCGAGGTGATCATCATCGGCGGCGGCCCGGCCGGCTATACGGCGGCGCTGTATGCCGCACGCGCCAACCTGCGGCCGCTGGTCTTCGAGGGCTTCGCCTATGGCGGCCAGCTGATGATCACGAGCGATGTCGAGAACTATCCCGGCTTCGTGGACGGCATCATGGGCCCCGAGCTGATGGCGACCATGCGCAGCCAGGCCGAGCGCTTCGGCGCCGAGCTGGTGGCCGACGACGTCACGCGGGTCGACTTCTCGCAGCGCCCCTTCCGGGTCTACCTGGGCGACGAGGAGCATCTCGCCAAGAGCGTGATCGTGGCCACCGGCGCCACCGCGCGCCAGATCGGCCTCGCCAGCGAGACGAAGCTGCAGGGCATGGGCGTCAGCTACTGCGCCGTCTGCGACGCGGCCTTCTTCCGCGACAAGCAGGTCGTGGTGGTGGGCGGCGGCGACTCGGCGATGGAGGAGGCGACGTTCCTGGCCAAGTTCGCGGCCGACGTCAAGCTGGTGCACCGCCGCGACGCCTTCCGGGCGTCCAAGATCATGATCGACTACGCCAAGTCGAAGCCGAACCTGGAGTTCATCACCAACTCGGTGGTGGAGGAGGTGCTGGGCGAGTCGGAGGGACATGTGACAGGCGTGCGGCTGCGCGACACGGCCACCGGCGAGATCAGCGAGCTGCCCGCCGACGGCCTGTTCGTCGCGATCGGCCATGACCCCACGACGGGGCTGTTCAAGGGCATCCTGGACATGGACGAGGCCGGCTACCTGCTCACCAGGACGGGATCGAGCGAGACCAACATCGAGGGCGTTTTCGCCGCCGGCGACGTCGTCGACCACACCTACCGCCAGGCCGTGACGGCCGCCGGCATGGGCTGCATGGCGGCGCTCGACGCCGAGCGCTGGCTCTCGCACGCGCAGCCGGCTGCCGAGCGGACCGCCGCCACCGAGGCGGCCTGAATCCAACTCCAACACTCGTCAGTACAGTTCGTGAAGAGATGAGTGGGCTCAGCTGATGCCGCGGTACTGGATCTGTCCCAACTGCGGAACGAGAGCGATCGATGACGACGGCCGCGACGGTTTGTCGCACCAGCAGGTCGGCTGCGCCAAGTGCGGCTTCGGCTTCCTGTTCGAGCTGCTCGAGGACTTCTACCCGCCGGCCAACGCGGGGTTCCTGGCCTGCGACAAGGAGACGCGGGTA
>JAWVDZ010000458.1:0-6239 GCA_033856955.1 Gaiellales bacterium | reverse complement strand
AGGAGGTGAGTGAATGAACCGAGATGACAAGGCAGCGGTTGTCGAGCGCCTGGTGACTCAGATCAAGGAGGCCAAGGCGCTGATCGTCACCGACTACCGCGGCCTCACCGTTAGCCAGACGGCTGAGATCCGCGACGCCCTGCGCCCGTCCGGCGCCACCTTCCACGTTGCCAAGAACACGCTGACACGGAAGGCCGCCGAGCAGGCCGAGCGCCCGCACCTGGTCGAGTTCCTTCAGGGGCCGACCGCGATCGCGTTCATCTCCGATGATCCCGCCGCGGCGGCCAAGAAGCTGTCCGAGGTGGCTCGTCAGACCAAGATCCTGGCGGTCAAGGGCGGTGTCCTGGAGGGACATACGCTGACCGCCCAACAGATCAAGGACCTCGGCGACCTGCCTCCCCGCGAGGTGCTGCTGTCGCAGGTCGTCGGCACCGTCGCCGGCCCGCTGCAGGGCACGGTGGGAGTGCTGTCCGCCCCGCTGCGCGACATCGTCGCGCTGCTCGATTCCTACATCGCAAAACGCCAAGCGGCAGAAGCTGCCTGAAAGAGGAGTGCCTGACAGATGCCTGTCACGAAGATCGTTGAATCATTGAACAAGCTGTCCGTGCTCGAGCTGGTGGAGCTGAAGAAGGCTCTCGAGAGCGAGTGGGACGTCACGGCCGCAGTGGCCGCGCCGGTTGCCGTTGCGGCTCCGGCCGGCGGCGGTGGCGGCGGTGAGGCCGAGGAGGAGAAGTCGTCCTTCGACGTCGTGCTGACCGCGGCCGGCGACAAGAAGATCCAGGTCATCAAGGTGATCCGAGAGCTGACCGGACTGGGTCTGAAGGAGGCCAAGGCGGTCGCCGACGAGGCACCCGCTCCTGTCAAGGAGGGTGTCGCCAAGGACGAGGCCGACCAGATGAAGGCCAAGCTCGAGGAGGCTGGAGCCACTGTCGAGCTCAAGTAACACCCTGATCTCGGGGCGGGCACCGGCGGGGGCGAAGTCCCCCGCCGGGCGCTCGTCCGCGCCTTCTCCCGACGGGGATCGTCCCGACACCGGTAAAATCCCGGTTGTGGAGAAGGCATCCTGCATCCGCCCCTACGCTTCGCTTCGCAGCAAGCCGAAGGCGACCGCCGAACAGCAGACGCAGGCACTGTTCGCCGACCCGATCGACGTTGTCGAGAAAGGTAACGGCTGGGCGAAGGTTGTCCTGGCGGACGGTTACCAGGGATACCTGGAAATCGAGTCGCTGGGCGAGCCGCTGCCGAAGGACCGCGCCCACGTGGTGGTGGTGCCGCAGGCGGCCGACCGCTACATGGGAACATGGCTGCCCGCACCCGGTCTGCGCACCGAGCCGCTGGCCGCCGCCAGGCGAAAGGCCACCGGAGAGGCGATCGCCGAGGCGGCGCTGATGTTCCTCGGTGCTCCGTATGAGTGGGGCGGCATGACCGTCGAGGGGCTCGACTGCTCGGGCCTCGTGCAGGCGGTGCACCGCAGGTTTGGGATGCTGCTGGCGCGCAACGCGGACCAGCAGGAGCAAGCGGGGCGTGAAGTCTCTCTACGCTCCGTCCGGCCCGGCGACCTGCTCTGCTACGGCGACCACATCGCGGTCGCTCTGGAGGGCGGCGAGATCGTGCACGCCGCCAAGGAGCAGGGCGGCGTCGTCCGCGAGAAGCATCCCTCTGAGTTGAAGAAGCGGATCCGCACGGTCCGCAGAGTGTTCGACGGCGACGACTGATCGGCCGGCCGTGCCGCCGTGCGGAAGCCCCGTTCGGCGGCACGCCCTGCCCGATTTGTCACTGAGCGGACGCCTCGCCCGCGTCCTGCTGGCGGTCTTGACGACATCGGCGCTCGGCTGCACAGGCGCCGCGACGCGGGTGGTGGAGCGCACACAGCTCGATCCCGATCAGCGATACCAGCGCGCCCTTCCGGTCGTCTCGGCGTACCTGCGGGCGATAACCGACCACCGTGCGACCGGGCGCTACACCGAGTCCGGGACGGCATGGGAGCGCAGGTCGCTGGCGCGGCTCGAGCGCTGGCTCGGTGGCGTCCCCGCCCGCGACCTGCGGATCGAGACAACCAGCCTTCGCCGCGACGACCCCCGCACCGCCGGCGTGATCGTAAGCCTGGCCGCACCGCTGGCGCCTGACCCGCCCACCGCCGAGGTCAACATCGGGCAGCTTGCTCTGCTTGTCCGGCAGGACAACGACGGGCGCTGGCGGGTGGCGGCCGACCTCACGTCGCAGGTGTCGCGGCTGCTGCGCGGGGACGGCCTGGAGGCCGTGCGCGACGCGCGATTCATGGTCGGCAGCAGCAGCGTCGTGATCGACGCCACCGGTCGCGAGCCGGATTCGTTCTCGTCGGGTCTGGCGCGCCGGGTGACCGACGATGTGCTTCCCGGGCTCTCGCGTCGCTACCGCGGACCGCGGCGGGCGGTGATCTATCTCACCACCGACTGGAAGCAGGCGGCTCGCATCGTGCCGGGCGACTATCCCAACGAGCCGACCGGTGTCACATTCAAGGGCGTCGTGATGCTGAACGACGCCCAGTGGCGCTACTGGGGCGACCCGGGCGCCCAGGGGGTGATCGTGCACGAGCTGACGCACCTCGAGACGGAGCGGTTGATGGCCGGCGCTCCCACCAGCCTGGCTGAGGGACTGGCCCAGTACGAGCAGGATCGCTATCTGCACCGCCATCAGAGCGGGATGCCGCTGGCGGCGATCGGCCGCGCCTACCGGCGGGGCTTCCCGACCGCCGAGCGATGGCGATCGGCGGATGTCGAGTGGGGGCTGCGATCGCTTCCGGCGATCCAGCTCTCCTACGACGATGCCGAGGCGATGGTGCGCACGGTGCTCGTCCGCCACGGGGGAATCGCGGCACTGCGGCGGCTGGCGACCGGATTCGCCGGCCGGCAGACGTCTTCGGGATACTCGCTGGACGCGGTCCGCGCGGTGTTCCGGAGCGCGCTCGGCGTTCCGTTGCTCCAGGTCGAGCGCGAGGCGCACGCCTGGGTCTGGGGAGCGGGCCCTTGACCAAACACCCCGCTCCGGTATAGTGATCCCAGGTACCCCACCGCGGACGCCCATCCCGCGGGCGGGGCAGACTGACCCTGTTTGCGTGGAATCCGGCACCCTGATAGGGTTCTCGGTTGCGCCCTTGGTCCGGATCCGACCTTCTGATTTCCCTTTCTAGCCCCGCGGGAGGCTTTGCGTTGCCTGAAACCACCTCGCCCCGAGTCCGCAAGACGTTCTCCAAGCTGGAGAAGGTCCTCGACGTCCCCAACCTGATCGACATCCAGAAGGCGTCGTTCAGGTGGTTCATGGGGGACCCGAGCAATCCGGCGTCGCTGAAGACGTCCGGGCTGCGCGAGACGATCGATGACATCTCGCCCATCCGCGATTACTCCGAGCGGCTCGAGGTCGCGCTCGGCGAGTACACGATCGGCGACCCGGTCGTGCCCGAGCGGGAGTGCCGCGAGAAGGACCTCTCCTACGAGGTACCGGTCAACGTCAAGGTCGCGTTTACCAATCTGGATACAGGCGAGATCCGAGAGCAGACCGTGTTCCTCGGCAACTTCCCGTGGATGACGCAGCAGGGCACGTTCATCATCAACGGCACCGAGCGCGTCGTCGTGACGCAGCTGGTGCGCTCGCCCGGCGCCTACATCATGGAGCCGAAGGACCGCGACAAGCAGGTGTTCACCGCCAACCTGATGCCGTCCCGGGGATCGTGGCTGGAGCTGGAGATCGACAAGAAGGGCCTCGTCAACGTCCGCATCGACCGCAAGCGCAAGCTGCCGATCACGACGCTGCTGCGGGCGCTGCCGGCCGAGGACGAGAACACCGGCTTCGTCATCGACAAGACGGACGAGGGCATGCTGGCGATGTTCGACAACAACCCCTTCATCCGCATGACGCTCGAGAAGGACCCCTCGCAGTCCGAGGAGGCGGCCCTGATCGAGGTGTTCAAGAAGCAGCGGCCCGGCGAGCCGCCGACGGTTGACAACTCGCGCAACCTGGTGCGGGCGCTGTTCTTCGATCCCAAGCGCTACGACCTCACCCGGGTCGGCCGCTACAAGCTGAACATGCGGCTGGGCGTCGAGGTCTCGCCCGAGTGCCGCGTCCTCACCACCGGCGACATCGTCGAGCTGGTCAAGAAGCTGGTCGAGTTGCCGGTCAAGCTGGGCGTTCCCGAGGAGAGCAAGGACTACGCCGCGGACGCCTCGCCGATCGCGCGTGATCCGATCGAGCACGACCTGGACGAGTACGAGCACTTCGGCAACCGCCGCCTGCGCACCGTCGGCGAGCTGATCCAGGAGGCGTTCCGGATCGGCCTCTACCGCATGGAGCGCGTCGTCCGCGAGCGGCTCACGACCGAGGACGAGGACGCGATCACGCCCCAGACGATCGTCAACATCCGGCCGGTGGCCGCGGCGCTGAAGGAGTTCTTCGGCTCCTCGCAGCTCTCGCAGTTCATGGACCAGACCAACTGCCTGGCCGGGCTCACCCACCGGCGGCGGCTCTCGGCGCTCGGCGCCGGCGGCCTCACCCGCGAGCGGGCGCCGATCGAGGTGCGCGACGTGCACCCGACCCACTACGGCCGCATGTGCCCGATCGAGACGCCTGAGGGTCCCAACATCGGACTGATCGGCTCGCTCGGCAGCTACGCCAAGGTCTCGGAGCACGGCTTCGTGCAGACGCCGTACCGCAAGATCGAGAAGGGCAAGGTGTCCGGCAACATCGAGTACCTGGACGCGCTCCAGGAGGAGAAGTACACGATCGCGCAGGCCAACGCCGAGATCGACAAGAACGGCAAGCTGGTCTCGCCGGTGCTGTGCCGCACCCGCGACGGCGTGCCCGTGCAGGTCGATGCCACCAAGGTCGACTACATGGACGTCGACCCGGCTCAGATCGTCTCGGTGGCGACGGCGCTGATCCCGTTCCTCGAGCACAACGACGCCAACCGCGCGCTGATGGGATCCAACATGCAGCGCCAGGCGGTGCCGCTGATGGTGACCGAGGCGCCGCTGGTCGGCACCGGCCTCGAGTACCGGGCCGCGGTCGACACCGGCGACGTGGTGCTGGCCACCCGGCCGGGCAAGGTCGAGTACGTCGACGCCGAGAAGATAATCGTCGCCACCAGGGACGGCCAGGACACCTATGACATGGTCAAGTACCGCCGCTCGAACCAGGGCACCCTGATCCACCAGAAGCCGACCGTGCGAACGGGCGACCGGGTGGGCAAGGAGCAGGTGCTGGCGGACGGTTCGTCGACCGACCAGGGCGAGCTGGCGCTGGGCAAGAACCTGCTGGTCGCGTTCATGTCCTGGGAGGGCTACAACTTCGAGGACGCGATCATCCTGTCCGAGCGGCTGGTCAAGGACGACGTGCTGTCCTCGATCCACATCCACGAGTACGAGGTGGATGCGCGCTCGACCAAGCTGGGCGACGAGGAGATCACGCGCGACATCCCCAACCGCTCCGAGGAGTCGCTGCGCAACCTGGACGAGAACGGGATCGTGCGGATCGGAGCCGAGGTCGGCTCCGGCGACCTGCTGGTCGGCAAGGTCACGCCCAAGGGCGAGACCGAGCTGACGGCCGAGGAGAAGCTGATCCGGGCGATCTTCAAGGAGAAGGCGCGCGAGGTGCGCGACACGTCGCTGAAGGTGCCCCACGGCGAGGGCGGCAAGGTGATCGACGTCAAGACGTTCTCGCGCGGAGACGGCGACGACCTCTCGCCGGGTGTCAACGAGCTGGTGCGGGTCTACGTCGCCACCAAGCGCAAGATCGCCGAGGGCGACAAGCTGGCCGGACGCCACGGCAACAAGGGCGTGATCTCGAAGATCGTGCCCGAGGAGGACATGCCGTTCCTGGAGGACGGCCGTCCCGTGGACATCATCCTCAACCCGCTCGGCGTTCCGTCGCGGATGAACATCGGCCAGATCCTCGAGACGCACCTGGGCTGGGCCGCCGCGCACGGCGGCGAGAACGGCGAGCGTCAGTTCGTGGCCACGCCGGTGTTCGACGGCGCCACGCCGCAGGACGTCGACCTCGCCCTGATCGAGTGGCAGGAGGCGAACAAGAACCAGCCGGTCAAGTTCAAGATCGACAAGAAGGCCCCGGCCGGCTCTCGCTGCTCGGGCAAGGTACGGCTGTTCAACGGCCGCACCGGCGCCCCCTACGACCAGGAGGTGACGGTCGGCTACATGTACATCCTGAAGCTGCTGCACCTGGTGGACGACAAGATCCACGCCCGGTCGACC
>JAWVDZ010000457.1:0-2660 GCA_033856955.1 Gaiellales bacterium | reverse complement strand
CCCTTCAACAACTACGGCCCCTTCCAGCATCCCGAGAAGGTGATCCCGCGGTTCATCATCCAGGCGCTCACCGACAAGCCGCTGACGATCCACGGCGGCGGACGGGCCAGCCGTGACTGGCTGCACGTGTTCGACACCGCCGAGGCGATCACCCGCGCCTGCGAGGTGCCGCTGGAGCAGATCATCGGCGAGACGATCAACGTCGCAACCGGCGTCGACGAGTCTGTCGAGCAGATCGCCGACATGATCCTGGAGATGCTGGGCAAGCCGTCCGCGCTCAAGATGCACGTGGATGACAGGCCCGGGCAGGTCGACCGCCACATCGGTTCCACCGACCGGGCGGAGCGCCTGCTCGGCTGGACGTCAAACATCGCGTTCGCGGACGGTCTCGAGCGCACGATCGCCTGGTACCGCGACAACCCCCAATGGTGGCAGAAGGTTCTGTCGGCCGAGCAGACGGCCCAGACCGTCTGACGCTGATCGTCCTCGGGGGCGGTCCCGCCCAGCGCCATGCGATCGAGGCCGCGGTGCGCCTCGGCATCCGGCCGCTGGTGTGCGACGGCTCCCCCGGCGTCGGCGATGCCGTGGTGTCGAGCGAGGACACGGAGGGCGTGCGGCGGGTCGCCCGCGAGAGCGGTGCCGCCGGCCTGATCGCGCCCGGCACCGATTGGCCGGTGCGGATCGCCGCCTACGTCGCCGAGGACCTGGGGCTCCCGCACCCCCTGGACGTCGCAACGGCGGTTCGGTGCACGAACAAGATCGCGCAGCGGGAGGTGCTGGAAGCGGCCGGCGTGCCCCAGCCGGCGTGGTCGACCGAGCGCCCGCCCGGGTATCCCTGCGTGGTGAAGGCATCGGACAGACAGGGGCAGCGGGCGATGACGATCGTCAGCTCGCCGGACAACCTGGAGCAGGCGGCGGCGGCCGCGCGGGCCGGGGCGCGGGGCGGCCGGGCGCTGTTCGAGGCGTTCGTGCCCGGCCCGGAGGTGACGGTCAACGCGTTCTCCGCCGGCGGCCGCTTCCATCCGGTGGCGGTGACGGCCCGCGACCACTTTGACGGCGCGCCCGGCGTCGCCCGCCGCCACGTGTTTCCCAGCGGTCTCGACGACGATGCCGCGATATCGACCGCCGAGGCGGCCGTCGCCGCACTCGGCATCATGGAGGGCCCCAGCTACATCCAGCTGATCGAGTCCGAGGCCGGGCCGGTGATCATGGAGGTGGCGGCACGTCTGGGCGGCGGACACGACTCGGAGATCTGCCGCCTGGCGGCGGGCGTCGACCTTGCCGGTGCGGCCGTGAGCGCAGCGGTCGGCTGGAGGGTGGACGAGGCGGGCCTCGAGCCGCACCCCGGCGGCGCCTGCGTGATCGAGTTCCTCGAGGCGCCGGCCGGCGTGCTGGTGTCTGCGACCGGCCCGCCGGAGGTGACCTTCTATCATGCGCCGGGTCACCGCTACCCACCCCTGCGCACCGCGATCGACCGCGCCGGTTACGTGATCACCCTCGGCTCGACCCGGGAGGAGGCGCTCGACCGGGCCCGAACGGCGGTCGAAGCGGTCCGATTCGAGGTCGAATGAGCAGCACAGCACCTTCCACCCTGGCGATCGACGGCGGCACCCCCGTCCGCGACACGCTGCTCTCGTTCTCGCCGCCCGTGATGGGCGACGAGGAGGTGGCGTCGGTGATCGAGACGCTGCGGTCGGGCTGGCTGACCAGCGGGCCGAGGGCGAAGGAGCTCGAGCAGCGGTTCGCGGAGTACGTGGGCGCCCCCCACGCGATCGCCACCTCCTCCTGCACGACGGCGCTTCACCTGGCGCTGATCGCCGCCGGCGTCGGCCCGGGCGACGAGGTGGTGACGACCTCCTTCACGTGGCCGGCAACCACAAACGCGATCATCCACGCCGGCGCGACGCCGGTGTTCGCCGACATCGATCCCGGCTCGCTGAACGTCGATCCGCGTTCGATGGAGTCGGCGATCGGACCGCGCACGCGGGCTCTCCTGCCGGTGCACTTCGCGGGCGCGCCGTGCGAAATGGACGCGATCGAGCGGCTGGCGAAGGCGCACGGGCTGGCACTGGTCGAGGACGCGGCGCACGCGGTCGAGACGACCGTCGGCGACCGCAAGGTGGGGTCGATCGGCGACTTCACCTGCTTCTCGCTGTACGCGACCAAGAGCCTCGCCGGCGGCGAGGGCGGGGTGATCACGACCGCCTCCGAGGAGGCCGCCGCCCGGCTGAGGCTGCTGCGGGCGCAGGGCATCACGCGCGACCCGTGGCGGCGGCAGCAGACGCGGATGCTGGGTCACTACGACGTCGTGATCCCCGGCTTCAAGGCCAACCTGGCCGACCTCCAGGCCGCCGTCGCGCTGCCCAAGATCGACCGCATCGACGCCTTCCACGGTGACCGGGCGGCACTGGTCGCCCGATACGACGAGGGCGTCTCCGGGCTGGCCGGGATCGAGCCGATCGAGCGGCCGCCGCTCGGCCGCCACGCCCACCACCTGTACGTGGTGCGGATCGACCCACAGCTGGCGGGGGCTGACCGCGACCGCTACGCCGCGGCGCTGATGGCAGAGAACATCGCCACCGGGCTGCACTTCCTGCCGGTGCACACGCTGTCGTGGTACCGCGACAACCTGCCGGCGGTCTCGCTGCCGGCCACCGAGG
>JAWVDZ010000456.1:0-2907 GCA_033856955.1 Gaiellales bacterium | reverse complement strand
GAGGAACAGCCGAACGCCGCGCGGTTTTCGCGGATCTCGCCGTCGCCGTTGGGGCACTCGCCCAGCGACTCGCTGCGGATGCTGCGGAAGTACTCGACCAGCTCCTCGGTGAAGCGGGCGATGTCGGCCATGAAGGCGGAGCGCTCGGCCTTGCCGTGCTCGATCTCGGACAGCCGCTTCTCCCACGAGCCGGTCAGCTCGGCCGAGGTGAGCGTGTGTGAGCCGAGCAGCTCGATCGTCTGGCGGCCCTTGGGCGTAGCCACCAGCGCCTTGCCCTCGCGCACGATGTAGCCGACCGAGAGCAGCCGCTCGATCGTGTCGGCGCGGGTGGCGGGCGTGCCCAGCCCGCTCTCCTTCATGGCGTCGCGCAGCTCCTCGTCGTCGATCGACTTGCCGGCCGTCTCCATCGCGCCGAGCAGAGACGACTCCGTGTAGCGGCCGGGCGGCTTTGTCTGCTTCTCCAGCACCTCGGCCTTGGCGCAGCGGCCGCGCTCGCCGTCGTCGATCCGCGGCAGCGCCTGCTCGCGCTCGTCGTCGTCGGCGCCGGCGGCCTTCTCGCTCTCGAGCGGCTCGTCGCCGTACGCCGGCCCGCGCCAGCCGGCCTCCAGCAGGCGCTTGCCCCGCGTGCGGAACCGGGCGCCGCCGGCTTCGGTCACGACCTCGGTGTCCTCGAAGCGGGCGTCGGGATGGAACACGGCCAGGAACCGGCGGCAGACGAGGTCGTAGATGCGACGGTCGTCGCTGGACAGCTCTCCCCGCGGCAAGTCGCCGGTGGGGATGATGGCGTGGTGGTCGTCGACCTTGGCGTCGTTGACGACCCGGCCAATCGGCAGCACGTCCAGCGACTTCACGTACTCGGCGTGCGGCCGGTAGGCGGCCACCGCCGCCAGCGAGCCGGCGATCGGCTTCAGCCGCGGCACCTGGTCGCGGGGCAGGAACTGCGACCTGGTTCGCGGATAGGTGATGACGGCGCCGTTCGACGAGCCCTCGTAGAGCCGCTGTGCGGCGGCCAGGGTGCGCTGCGCGGACATGCCGAAGCGGCTGTTCGCCTCGCGCTGCAGGCTGGTCAGGTCGTAGAGCAGCGGGGGACGCGTCTTTCGCTCGGTGCGCTTGACCGAGAGCACCGTCGCGTCGGCGCCGGACGCCGCGGCGGCGACCGCCTCGGCCCGCTCGCGCTCGGCGGTGCGGTCGTCCTTGCCCTCGAACCAGCGGCCGGTGTAGGCGCGCTCCTGGTCGAGCTCGAAGCGGGCATCGACCTGGAAGTAGGTCTCGGGGACGAAGGCGTCGATCTCGAGGTCGCGGCGGACGATCAGCGCCAGCGTCGGCGTCTGCACGCGGCCCAGCGAGACGACGCCCTCCAGCCGGCCGACCTTGGTGGCGGCGCGGGTGCCGTTCATGCCGACCAGCCAGTCGGCCTCGCCGCGCGAGCGGGCTGCGTCGCCCAGCGGCTCCATCTCCTCGCCGTCACGGAGGTGCTCGAATCCGCCGCGCACGGCCTCGGCGGTCATCGACGAGACCCACAGCCGCTTGACGGGCTTGGTCACGCCCACCAGGTCATGGATGTAGTCGAAGATCAGCTCGCCCTCGCGTCCGGCGTCGCAGCCGTTCACGATCACGTCGACGTCCTTGCGCTTCATCAGCCGGCGCAGCACGTCGAGTTGCTTCTTGCCGCGGCCCTCGATCGGCTTCAGCGAGAACTTCTCGGGGATGATCGGCAGCCGGTTGAGCGACCACAGCTTGTACTTGGGGTCGTAGTCCTCGGGCTCGGCCAGCTCCACCAGGTGGCCGACCGCCCACGAGATGACGTGGCTGTCGGACTCCAGGTAGTCGCCCTCGCTCTTGAAGCTGCCGCCCAGCGCCTTGGCGTAGTCCTTGCCGACGGACGGCTTCTCCGCTATGACCAGTGTTTTTCCCATTCGCGGCGAGAGAGTAGCACTGTCAATCCGCTGAGATTGGGGCCGAATCTGCCCCGACTACGTCGGGATTTCGTCACGGCGCCTGCGGTCTGCGCTGCTGGCCGACCGGTAGCATCCCTCGCGATGTTCATCTCCTTCGAGGGCCTCGATGGCTGCGGCAAGACCACCCAGGCCGCCATGCTCGCCGATGCGCTCGAGCTGGAGGGACGCGAGGTGGTGCGGGTGCGCGAGCCGGGCGGTACGCCCACCGGAGAGCGGATCCGCGAGCTGCTGCTCGACCCCGCGGCGAGGATCGGCCCGGCCGCCGAGGCGCTGCTGTACGCCGCCGCTCGCGCGCAGCTCGTGGAGGACGTGATCGCACCGGCGCTGGCCCGTGGATCGGTGGTGATCGCCGACCGCTTCATCGACTCGTCGCTTGCCTATCAGGGAGTCGGCCGCGGGCTGGGGCTGGAGCGGATCCTGGCCGTCAACCAGCTCGCCACCGGTGGGCTGATGCCCGACGCAACGCTGCTTCTGCGGCTGAGCGCCGACGAGGCATCGCGGCGCCGAAGCGGTGACCCCGACCGGATCGAGGCGGAGCATGCGGGCTTCCACGCCGATGTCGCGGGCGGCTTCGACGCCGCGGCCGCGCGCTTCCCGGACCGGATCCGGGTGGTGGACGCGTCCGGCCCGCCCCGCGCGGTGCTGGCGCGGGTGCGGCAGGCGGCGGGCGTATGAGCGGCGCCTTCGATGGGCTGCCACCGCAGCCGGAGGCGACCCGGCTGCTGGAGCTGGCGCTCGACCAGCCGGGCCACGCCTACCTCCTATCGGGGCCCCGCGGCGCCGGCAAGCGGCGCTACGCCGAGCGGTTCGCCGCTGCGCTGCTGGCCTCGCGGCCGTCGCGGATCGAGAGCCGTGCCCATCCCGACCTGTTCGTGCTCGAGGCCGAGGGCGGCTCGATCCTGATCGAGCGAGCACGCGAGCTTCGCCGCGACCTGCACATGCGCCCGTT
>JAWVDZ010000455.1:0-13483 GCA_033856955.1 Gaiellales bacterium | reverse complement strand
CTGGAGAGCTTGTCGAAGGTGAGCTTGCCGTCCGGCGGCGGGTAGACGCGCTTGCCTGGGTTCGGCTCGACCTCGCCGTCTGAGTCGCGGTGGAACTTCCATGATCCGCCCGGCACGGCTCCGCGGGTGACGTCCATCATGCCGCCCAGCGGTCCGCCGAGCGCGAAGCCCTTGCCCAGCGCCTGCCGCATGTTTCGCACCTTGCGCAGATCGCTGCCGATGTGGCTGGAGCGGACGCGGCGGTCGTACCCCTCGAGTGCGCCCGCGGCGGCGAGGTCGGTGCCCGCGGCCAGCTGCTCGTAGATCGTCTCCGCCGCCAGCATGCCCGACCGCATCGCGTAGTGGATGCCCTTCAGCTTGGGCACGTTCACCAACCCGGCGCTGTCTCCAGTCAGCACGGCGCCTGGCATCGAGAGGCTGGACGGCAGCGCCAGGAATCCCCCCTCGGGGATCGTCTTCGCGCCCCAGCCGATCCGCTCACCGCCCTCGAGCAGGCCGCGCACCAGCGGGTGGGTCTTGAACAGCTGCAGCGAGTCGTGCACCGAGAGCGTGGCGTCGCGGTAGTCGAGCCCCAGCACCAGCCCCAGCGCGAGCATGTCCGATCCCATCGGGTAGATGAAGCTGCCGCCCACCTCGCGGTCCTTGCGCGTTGTGCGGAAGGGCCAGCCCAGCGTGTGGATGACGCGGTCGAGCGGCTTTGCCACCCGCCACACCTCCTTCACTCCCAGGCTCCAGACCTGCGGAAAGCGGCCGCTCAGGCCGAAGTGCTGGATCGCTGCACCGGCCAGATGACCCTGGGTCCCTTCCGAGAGCACGGTCGCGCGGGCGTGCACCTCGACGCCAGGCTCGAATGCCGCCAGCGGCTCGCCCTCCCGGCCCAGTCCCTTGTCGCCTGTCTTGACCCCGCGAACCGCCCCCTTCGATACGAGCAGCCGCTGGGCGTCGGTTTCGGGCAGCACCATCACCCCCAGCTGCTCGGCATGGTCGGCCAGGTGCCGGCCGAACTGGGACAGCGAGAAGATCAGATTTCCCCTGTTGTGGAACGGCGGGGGCGTCGGGATCCGCAGCTCGAATCCCTTGGTCATCAGGTAGACCGCCTCCTTGGTGACCGGCCCGTAGCAGCCGGGCAGCGCCGAGACGTCCTCGCCCGGCAGCAGGTCGCGGAGGGCGGAGGGGTTGACGACCGCGCCGGACAGCAGGTGGCCGCCGGCCACGCGGCCCTTGTCCAGCACGGCGATCGGCGTCTCGCCCAGCCGCTCGGCGGTGGCCGGATCCGCCTCCAGCAGCTGCGCCAGCCGGATCGCACCCGCCAACCCGGCCGGGCCGGCGCCGACGAACGCGACGCCGACGTCGATTCGCTCGTCCTCGCCCGCCTCGGGCGTCTGGATGAATTCACCGACCTTGACCGGGGGTGGGTATGCGCTGGGCCGCCGTGCCATGGCGGACGATGCTACCCGAGGCGCGCCTTTCTCGGCCGCGCCACCAGCTCGCCACCGCAGTTGGGGCAGACGTGGTCGAGTTCGCCGGCGCAGGCGACGCAGAAGGTGCACTCGAAACTGCAGATGCGGGCCTCGCCGTCGGCGGGCAGCGCCGCCTGGCAGCGCTCGCAGACGGGTCTCATCTCAAGGGCCACGCGGTCACGATAGCCTCCGTCACGCTGTGGACGCCATCGACCTTCGATCCGACACCGTCACCCGCCCCACGCCCGAGATGCGGCGTGCGATGGCCGAGGCCGAGGTGGGAGACGACGTCTGGGGCGACGATCCGACCGTGATCGCGCTGGAGCGGGAGCTTGCCGCGCTGCTGGGCAAGGAGGCGGCGCTCTACGTTCCCTCGGGCACGATGGGAAACCAGATCTCGATCCGGGTGCAGACTCGGCCCGGCGACGAGATCCTGGTGCATCAGCTGGCGCACGTCGTTCTGCACGAGTCCGGCGCCTCGGCCGTGTTGTCGGCCGTGCAGACGCGCATGGTGGCCGGCGAGCGGGGCATGCCGGGGCCGGATGACCTGGCCCAATGGATCCGCGACCCGTCCGACATCCACCAGGCGCGCCAGAGCCTTGTCTGCATCGAAAACACCGTCGGAGAGCAGGGCGGGCTGATCTATCCCCAGGAGCGGATCGACGCGCTGGCCAGCTTCGCCCACGAGCGAGGGATGCGTCTGCACATGGACGGCGCCCGGCTCTGGAACGCGGCGGTGGCGAGCGGCAGCGATCCGGCCCGGATCGTGCGTGATGTGGACTCGATCTCGATCTGCTTCTCGAAGGGGCTGGGGGCGCCGGTCGGCTCGGCCGTGGCCGGCAGCGCCGAACTGGTGGAGAGCGGCCGTCGCAGCCGAAAGCTGCTGGGCGGCGGTATGCGCCAGGCCGGGATCATCGCCGCCGGCGCGCTGTACGCGATCCGCCACAACATCGAGCGGCTGGCCGATGACCACGCCAACGCCCGCACGCTGGCCGAGGGCCTCTCCGGAGGGACGCGGATGCGGTGCGATCCCGACCGGGTCGAGACCAACATCGTGTTCGGCGAGGTGCGTGATGGCACGCCGTCCGCAGAGCTGGTCGAGGAGATGGCCGCGGCGGGTGTGCTGTGCTCCTCGATCGACGAGCGGACGATCCGGTTCGTGACCCATCTGGACGTCGATGGGGACGCGGTTTCGGCCGTGATAGAGCGGTTGCGGCCCATGCTACGATGAATCCATGAAGACTGAAATTCATCCGGAGTACGTCGTCGCCAGAGTGCATTGCTCTTGCGGCAACGAGTTCCTTACACGCGCAACGAAGTCCGAGCTGAACGTCGAGATCTGCTCGGAGTGCCATCCGTTTTACACGGGTAAGCAGAAGCTGGTCGACACCGGCGGACGCGTCGAGCGGTTCCGCCGCCGGCAGGCACGCAGCTCCTCCTGAGCGACCGGCACGACGATCGCGCTCATTGCGCGGGCCTCTGGTGCCGACAATGAAGCGAACCATGGCGGACGCAGAATGAGCGCGAATGTGGGTGGACAGGCCGTCCTCGAGGGCGTGATGATGCGCACGCCCTCGTCGTGGTCGGTCGCGGTGCGCCGTCCCGACGGCGGCGTCTCGTGCATCTCCAACGACGTCGTCAGCCCGGCCTCGCGCCGCCGCTGGCTGCGGCTGCCGGTGATCCGGGGCATAGTCGCCCTGGGCGAGTCCCTCGCGATCGGGTTTCGAGCGCTGGCGATCTCGGCCAGCGTCGCGTCCGCCGAGGAGGGCGAGGACGGCGAGATCTCGGCCGAGCTGACACGCGGCCAGCTGCTGTTCGCCTTCGCGATGGCGATCGGCTTCACCGTTGTGGTGTTCAAGGTTTCTCCCGCGCTGCTGACCGACCTGCTTCCGATCCACTCCACGGTCGTGTTCGTGGTGGTGGAGGGTGTGATCCGGGTCAGCCTGCTCATCGCCTACCTGGCGCTGATCTCGCTGATCCCCGACCTTCGCCGCGTGTTCCAGTACCACGCCGCAGAGCACAAGGCGATCAACGCGTACGAGGACGGCGCCGAGCTGACGCCGGAGCGCGTGCAGTCGTACTCGAAGATCCACCTTCGCTGCGGGACGGCGTTCCTGCTGTGGGTGATGGTGATCGCGGTGTTCGTGTTCGCACTGGTCGGCCGCCCGGCGCTGCCGTGGCTGATCGCCTCGCGCATCCTGCTGCTGCCGGTGATCGCCGGCCTGGCCTACGAGCTGATCCGGTTCGGCAGCAAGCACCCCGACAACCGCGTGGTGCGGACGCTGCTCGCGCCCGGCCTCTGGCTCCAGTCGCTGACGACCCGCGAGCCGACGCTGGATCAGGTCGAGGTCTCGATCAATGCGCTCAAGGATGTGCTCGCGGCGGAGGAGCGCGCCCAGGCCGGCCGCGGCGAGAGTCCGGTTGAGGTAATGGCGTAAAGGTTCCCGCGATAGGCGGCCCCGCCGGCGAACGCGACAGAACTCAGGGCTCTGCCCGACAGCGGCAAAGGCCGTTCGAGCGGCAGGTTGCGACTCGTGTGAGGAGTCAGACCCCATTCGGGGTCAGATCCCAACCCGCGAGTATCCTTCCCGGGCCATGGAACCCCTGATCGCCGAGATCGAACGAAGCTTTGCCGAGCTGGAGCGCCAACTCGGCGATCCCGAGCTGGTCGCGGACCAGAAGCGTTACGCCGAGACCGCACGCCGCCACAAGCAGCTCTCCCGTGCACACGCGATGGCGGTGCGCTGGAGGGAGCTGATGGCGCAGCAGTCAGAGGCCAACGAGATGCTGGCCGACGCCGATGAGGAGATCCGCGCGCTTGCGCAGGAGCAGCTGACGGCGGCACGTGAGGAGCTGCCCGGCCTCGAGGAGCAGCTGCGGCTCGAGATGCTCGAGCGCGATCCCGCCGACGACAAGGACGTGATCGTCGAGCTTCGCGCCGGCACCGGCGGCGACGAGGCGGCGCTGTTTGCCGGCGACCTCTCACAGATGCTGATCCGCTACGCCGAGTCGCGTGGCTTCAAGACCGAGGCGCTGAGCGCGAACCCCGGCGACGCGGGCGGATTCAAGGAGCTCGCGCTCGAGATCCGCGGCGACGGCGCATACTCGGTGTTCAAGTATGAGAGCGGAGTCCACCGCGTGCAGCGCGTCCCGGCCACCGAGTCGCAGGGGCGCATCCACACCTCCACCGCGACCGTCGCCGTGCTTCCCGAAGCCGAGGATGTCGACCTCGAGATCAATCCGAACGATCTGCGGATCGACGTCTACCGCTCGGGTGGACACGGTGGCCAGTCCGTCAACACCACCGACTCCGCCGTGCGCATCACGCACGAGCCGTCCGGCATCGTCGTCACGTGCCAGGACGAGCGGTCGCAGCTTCAGAACAAGGATCGGGCGATGAAGATCCTACGCGCCCGCCTGTACGAGGCCGAGCGCGAGCGCGCGCAGCAGGAGGCGTCGCAGCAGCGCCTTGCGCAGATCGGCAGCGGCGAGCGGAGCGAGAAGATCCGCACCTACAACTTCCCTCAGAACCGGGTCACGGACCACCGCATCGGTCTCACCGTGCACAACCTGGACGGCGTGCTCGCGGGGTCGCTCCAGGACTTCACGGAGGCGCTGGCGGCCGAGGACCGGCGCCGGAAGCTGGCGGACGCGTCCGGGTGATCGCGCTGGCGGAGGTGCTGCGGCGCTCGACCCAGTACCTCGAGTCGAGCGGAAGCCCGACGCCGCGGCTCGATGCCGAGCTGCTGCTGGCGCACTGTCTCGGGCTTACCCGCATCGAGCTCTATACGCAGTTCGAGCGGCCGCTGTCGGAGGCGGAGCTGGCCGGCTGCCGCGAGCTGATCCGGCGGCGCGGCCGGCGTGAGCCGGTGGCCTACGTGATCGGCCGCTGGGGATTTCGCCGGCTCGAGCTGGACGTTGACGCGCGCGTGCTGGTGCCGCGGCCGGAGACCGAGCTGGTGGTCGAGCGGTGCCTGGCCCTGCTCGACGGCCGTGAGCGGCCCGCCGTGCTCGACGTCGGCACCGGCTCCGGCGCGATCGCCCTGGCGCTCAAGGACGAGATGCCGGAAGCCCGCGTCCTCGCCTGCGATGTGTCAGCCGATGCGCTCGATGTCGCACGGGCAAATGCCGCCCGGCTGGGGCTGGAGGTCGAGCTGATCGAGTCCGATCTGCTCGAGCGGGTGCCCGGCGATGCGTTCCAGTTGATCGTCTCGAATCCGCCCTACATCGCCGAGTCCGAGATGGCGACGCTCCAGCCGGAGGTGGCGGAGCACGAGCCACGCATCGCGACGGTGGCTGGCGCCGACGGGCTCGAGATCCACCGCCGACTGCTACCCCAGGCCGCAGAGCGACTGGCCGGCGGCGGCCATCTGGTGCTGGAGTGCGGCGCCGGGCAGGTGCCGGCCCTGGCAGCGGAGCTGGAACGCGTTGGATACGCTGACGTCGGCGTGGACAGAGATCTCTCCGGCATCGAGCGGGTTGTGTGGGCGAGTTGGCGCTAGCCGTCGCATCTGACGCCGAGCGGCGATTGCGGGACGGGCAGCTGGCGCTGCTTCCGACGGACACCGTGTACGGCGTGGCGGCCGCCGCCGAGCTGCCGGAGGCGTGCGAGCGGCTGTACCGGCTCAAGCAGCGGCCGCTCGACCAGCCGACGGCGATCATGCTGGGCTCGGTCGAGGGACTCGAACGAGCGCTGCCGGAGCTGACCGGGCGCAGCGCCGAGATCTGCCGGCAGCTGCTTCCGGGCGCGGTGACGCTGATCGTGCCGAACCCGGGCGGGCGATTCGGCCACCTGTGCGGCAGCACGCCCGACAGGATCGGTGTGCGCGTCCCGCGCCTCGACCAGGCCGTGGCGGCGCTGGCCGACGCGGTTGGCGGGTTGACGATCACCAGTGCCAACGAGCGGGGCGGCCCCGACCCCGCACAGCTCGATCAGGTACCGCCGGCGATCAGATCCGCGGCCGGCTTCGAGGTCGATGGTGGCGTGCTTCCGGGGGTGCCCTCCACGGTGATCGACGTCACCGGCCGAGAACCTCGAGTCATCCGGGGCGGACCCGCCGCCGAGGCGGCGCTGGCGGCACTGCCATGACGGAGGGCGGGCAGATGACACCGATCGAGCGCATGGTGGAGGCCGACCGCAGCCTGCTTCACCGGCTGGAGCCGCGCGAGGCGGATGAAGCCGTCCGCCGGGGCGGCGTGATCGTCGACATCCGAAGCCACGAGCAACGCGTCGAGCACGGCGTGGTGCCCGGCTCGGTACGGGTGCATCGCAACGTGCTCGAGTGGCGGGTAGATCCCAGCTCGGGCTGGCACGACGATCGCTTCGCCGCCCATGACGGACCGGTGATCGTGATGTGCCAGGAGGGGTACTCGTCCAGCATGGCCGCAGCCACCCTGCAACGGCTCGGCTTCACGCGCGCCACCGACATGGTGGGCGGCTTCGAAGCGTGGGTCGAGGCGGGGCTGCCGACGAAGCCGCTGGATCCCACCGGCGAGTATCCGGCGCCGTAGCGAAACCCGGCACGTTGGTCAAGGACGGGGTCTGACCCCGGTTACGGCCGGGAATCGCGAATTCCGCACGCCAGGGCCCGATTCTCGACGAATTCCGGCAATCCGGCTCGGCCGGATGTCGGTAGTCCGCGAAAAAGCGGGGTCAGACCCCCCGATCTTTTTGCGCAGGCGTGACGAGGTCGTTCGAGGTTGGGTCGACGGTGCTGGCGACGGAGCCGTGGGACCCCACCATCGAGTAGCATCGCCCGACCCGAACGATCAGAAGGGGGCGGTTTCCGTGGCCACGGCCGAGCACACGTTGAAGCAGTACCAGACGGCCGGCCTGGCCGAATCAGACCCGGTGATCGCGAGCCTGATCGACAAGGAGCTGGGCCGCCAGCGCGAGCAGCTGGAGCTGATCGCGTCGGAGAACTTCACCTGGCCGGCGGTGCTGGAGGCGGTCGGCTCTGTGCTGACCAACAAGTACGCCGAGGGCTACCCGGGACGCCGCTACTACGGCGGCTGCGAGTGGGTGGACGAGGTCGAGCAACTCGCGATCGACCGCGCCAAGGAGCTGTTCGGCGCCGAGCACGCCAACGTCCAGCCGCACGCCGGCGGGCCGGCGAACATGGCCGCCTACTTCGCGCTGATCCAGCCCGGCGATGCCATCCTGGGCCTGCGCCTCGACCACGGCGGGCACCTCACGCACGGCCTCAAGGTCAACTTCTCCGGCCTGCTCTACGACGTCCATGCCTACGGCGTGCGCCGAGAGGATTCGCTGATCGACTTCGACGAGGTCCGCCAGCTGGCCCATGAGTACCGGCCGAAGCTGATCGTGGCCGGCGCCTCCGCCTACCCGCGGATCATCGACGCCGCCCAGTTCCGTGAGATCGCGGACGAGGTGGGGGCGCTGCTGATGGTCGACATGGCGCACTTTGCCGGCCTGGTCGCCGCGGGCCTGCACCCGAACCCAGTCGAGCACGCTGACGTCGTCACCTCGACCACGCACAAGACGCTGGGCGGACCGCGTTCGGGGCTGGTGCTCTGCCGTGCCGAGCACGCCGCCGCGGTCGACAAGGCCGTGTTCCCGGGGCTGCAGGGCGGGCCGCTCTGCCACGTCGTCGCCGCCAAGGCGGTCTGCTTCAAGATCGCGCAGAGCGAGGCCTACCGCGAGTATCAGACCCAGATCGTGAAGAACTGCAAGGCGCTGGCCGAGACGCTGATGGACGGCGGCCTGAAGCTGCTCACCGGCGGCACCGACAACCACCTGCTGCAGCTCGACCTGCGCGGTACCGAGTGGTCGGGCAAGGATGCGGAGCTGCGGCTGCACGAGGTCTCGATCACCGTCAACCGAAACACGGTGCCCTACGACGAGCGGCCGCCCACGATCGCCTCCGGCGTGCGGATCGGCACGCCCGCGGTAACGATGCGCGGGCTGACCGAGGAGGACATGCGGGAGGTCGGCGCGATCATCCTCGAGACGCTGGACACCGCGGCCGACCTCGGCCGGCTGCGCGAGCGGACGGGCGAGCTGCTCGCGTCGCGGCCGCTCTACCCGGCCTTCATGCACGGCTACTCGGCCATCTGAGCCGTGCCGCTGACCGTCGTCGATCACCCGCTGGTCAGGCACAAGCTGGGGTTGCTGCGCGACGTCGACACGAACACACGGGACTTCCGCCAGCTGGCGGGCGAGATCGCCGCCTTCCTCTGCTATGAGGCGACCCGCGAGCTCGAGCTGGAGATCATCGAGGTGCAAACGCCGCTCGAGACGACGCCGGCGGAGCGGGTGTCGGGCAAGAAGCTGGGCGTGGTCGCCGTGTTGCGGGCCGGCGTCGGCATGCTGGATGCGGTGATCGACCTGGTGCCGGTGGCACGGGTCGGGTTCGTGGGGCTGTACCGCGACGAGCAGACGCTCCAGCCGGTGGAGTACTACTGCAAGCTGCCCGGCGACCTCGACCAGCGCGACGTGATCGTGCTCGATCCGATGCTGGCCACCGGCGGTTCGGCCTCGGCGGCGCTCACCCTCTGCAAGGGCCGCGGGGCGGCCAAGCTGTCGCTCGTCTGCCTCGTGGCGGCGCCCGAGGGGGTCGCCAGACTGGAGGCGGAGCACCCCGACGTACGCGTGCTGACGGCGGCGCTCGACCGCGGCCTCAACGAGCAGGGCTACATCCTCCCCGGCCTGGGCGACGCGGGGGATCGGCTGTACGGAACCAGGTAGGTCGCGGGGCCCGCAACCGGGCACTGCGGTACGCTGTCGGACATGAACGGCGGGCTGATCGACTATCAGGCGGCCGTCGTCGGCTTCGCGGTGGCATTCCTGCTGGCGGTGCTGCTCACCCCGGTCGTCTCCCAGGCGGCGTGGAGGGTCGGCGTCGTCGACACGTCGACCGAGTCGCGCCGCCTGCACGAGCGGCCGACGCCGCTGCTCGGCGGTCTGGCGATCCTGGGTGCGATCGCGATCCCGGCGCTCGCGCTCGGCCACGACCACGGCTTCTGGGGGATCATCGCCGGCGCCGGGCTGATGTCGGCGTTGGGGGCGATGGACGACATCCGGCCGCTGCATCCCGGCGCCAAGCTGGTGGGGCTGATCCTGATCGCGTCGATTCCGGCCTCGCTGGGGGTCACGATCGACCACATCACGCTGCCGGTGGTGGGCGCCTTCAACCTGGGCGCCTGGCAGTACCCGGTCACGATCGTGTGGATTGTCGCGATCGCCAACATCGTCAACTTCATCGACGGTCTGGACGGTCTGGCGGCCGGATTCTGTGCCATCGCCGCGCTGACGTTCGCGATCCTGTCCGCCTCGCTGGGCCGGATCGACGCCGCCGCGATCAGCGCGATCGTGGCCGGCGCCGCGTTCGGGTTCCTGATCTACAACTTCAACCCGGCCACCATCTTCATGGGCGACTCCGGCTCGCTGATGCTCGGCTACCTGCTTGCGGCGCTCTCGATCCAGGGCGTGCTGAAGACCGCGGCCGCTGTCTCGCTGGTGTTCCCGCTGATCATCCTCGCGCTGCCGATCCTGGACACCTCGTTCGTGATCCTGAAGCGCCTGAAGTACCGCCAGCCGATCTACCAGGCCGACCGCTGGCACTTCCACCACCGGCTGGCGAACGTGGGGCTCTCGCAGCGGCGCACGGCGCTCTACCTCTACGGCTGGTGCAGCACGCTCTCGGTGCTGGCGCTGGCGATCCGCTTCGTCCCCAGCCACCGCCACGGCTGGGATCCGGTCGCGATCGTGGTGCTGGGGAGCCTCGGCGTGCTTGCCGTCGCGACGTCGCTGTACGTCATCTACCTGCTCGAAATCCTCAAGGTGCGCCACCTGCAGGCGCTGGGACTGATGCGCGGCCGCGTCCTCGACGATGTGCCACAAAGCGAGCGCGCTGCGTGACCGCTGGGTGCGGCGGTTTTCGCAACAGATGCGGGATCACGGCCATTGTGGGGTGCGGTTCGGGGTTGTCACATAGTGGTCGTTTCTGGCATACTGCCGGAGCCCGCCCGAAGCAGCGTGGCGGCGAGTACCGGAGCCATGCATGAGCGAGCAGCGGCCGGCCGCATCGGCGGCCACCGCCGGGATCTACCTCCTGGTCGCCCTCGTCGCGTGTGTCGCCCTGGGATTCGGCGCCGGGTCACTCCTGGGGGCATCGACGGTGGGAGCCGTCGTGGGTGCCGCGGTCGGTATCCCGGTCAGCTTCTACCTCGTCTACCGCCGGTACCGAGACCTTTGAGTTCCTCCAAGCCCTCACTCGCCCAGTTCGCCGTCCACAACGTGGACGCGATCCTGGCGCTCCTCGCGTTGCCGCTGTTCCTGCTCACCGGCCTCCCGGTCGAGGGCTGGTTCTGGTCGGTTGCGCTGTGGGCGATCAACCGCTTCCTTCAGGCGCGCATCGAGCGCCGCGCCGCCGCCATGGGCGCGCTGCGGGCGGTCGGCGTGATGGGGGCGAGCATGCTGCTTCGGCCCTGGATCGGGATGCTGGCGCTGTTTCTGATCACACGCCATGACGGCACGATGGCGGTCTCGGCTGTGGCGCTGTTCCTGCTGCTGATCACGGTCGACATCGCGATCCGGATCCTCACCCACCGGAACATCCGCACCCAGATCGGCGGCGTCATCCAGTGACTCTGACCCTGCCGCTGCTCGCCGCCAGCGACTTCAACCCGGTCTCGGAGTTCACCGACTTCATCAACGACCCCTACGTGAACCTGCCGCTGGGGCTCGATATCAACAAGGCGGTCGTCTACATCTGGATGTCCGGGGCGCTCGCGATCCTGATCACGCTGCTGGTCGTCCGGCGCGGCTTGAAGGTGCGGCCCGATCGCGCCCAGACCGCGGCCGAGGCGGTCTACGACGTCGCCTACAACCAGATCGCCAAGGCCGGGCTGCCCAGCGAGGGCATGCGGATCTGGTTCCCGTACGTGGCCAGCGCCTTCATGTTCATCTGGATGATGAACCTGATCGGCTTCATCCCGCTGCCGTTCGGCTCCGAGAAGGTCAGCATCGCCGGGCTGGAGCTGCCCAAGCTCCAGATCTACGCCGCCACAGCGAACCTGTCCGTGACGCTGTCGCTGACGCTGGTGACGATCCTGGCCAGCCATATCGAGGGCGTCCGCTACAACGGCCTGGTCAAGTACTTCAAGAGCTGGATGCCGTCCGGAATGCCGGCGTTCGGCGTCAAGACCGCTCCCCTGATCATCCTGATCGCCCTGATCGAAGTGATCTCGCAAGGCGTGCGCATCGTCTCGCTCAGCTTCCGACTCTTTTTCAACCTGCTGGCGGGCCACCTCGTGATCGCGGTGTTCCTCGCCATGGGCGCGCTGATCGGCGGCGTCGCCTTCTACTTCATCCAGCCGATCGGCCTCGCCATGGGCGTGGCCCTGTTCACTCTGGAGGCAACGCTGATCGCCGCACTTCAGGCGTTCATCTTCGCCTCGCTCTCGGCCATCTACATCGGTGGAGCGATCCACCCCGACCACTAGGAGACCACGTGGCAGCAACCGATCCCACCATCCAGGCGGCAAAGGCCCTCGAGCTCGGCCTCGCCACCGGCTTCGGCGCCATCGGCCCCGGCATCGGCGTCGGCTTCATCTTCGGCAAGACGATCGAGGCGGTCGGCCGCCAGCCCGAGCTTCGCGGGCAGCTTCAGGGCCTGATGTGGCTCGGCTTCGCCCTGACCGAGGCGATCGTGTTCTACGCCCTCGGCATGGCCTTCGTGGCCTACTCGATCGTCAAATAGGAGGGCCGGATGCTGTTGCTGAAAGCCGCCGAGCCGAGCCTGATCGACATCAACTTCGGGTTGATGTTCTGGACGCTGGTCACGTTCGTGATCGTCCTGATCGTGCTCAAGAAGTACGCCTTCGGCCCGATCCAGGTCGCGATCGACGACCGCCGCAAGGCGATCGAGTCCGACATCGACGCCGCCCAGTCGGCGCGAGAGGAGGCCCAGTCGGCGCTGGCCGAGTACCGCCAGGCGCTGGCCGAATCGCGCAAGGAGGCCACCAAGATCCTCGACGATGCGCGACGGGTGTCCGAGGAGCAGCGCAAGAAGGCGATCGCCGAGCTGGAGGCCGAGAAGACGCGGCTGCTGGATCGCGCCAAGGATGAGATCGACGCCGAGACGCGAAACTCGTTGCAGACGATCAAGGCCCAGCTGGCCGACCTGACCGTTGCCACGGCCGAGAAGGTCGTCCGCACGCGGCTGGACGAGGACGAGCAGCGGCGGCTGATCGACGAGGCCCTGGCCGACGTCGACTTCAGCCAGTTCGCCGCACCTGAGACGACGGCGGAGAGTGGGGATTAGTGGCTGATAGGGCCGAAACCGGCGCACGTGTCTACGCCGAGGCGCTGCATCGCGCCGCGGTGGCGGGCGGCCGTGTGCCCGAGGTCGACCGCGACCTTCAGGAGTTCCTCGAGGCGCTGGCCGAGAACCGCCAGGCCCTGGCCACGCTGCTCAATCCGCAGATTCCGGCCGACTCGCGAAAGCGGATCATCGCCGGCATGATGAAGGACTCCGACCCGCTGGCGCGCAACGCGATCATGGTGCTGTCCGACAACGGCCGGCTCTCGATGGTGCGCGACGTGGTGATGGTGTTCGCCGAGATGGCGGCGCAGGAGGAGCGGATCCTGGACGTCGAGGTGACCACCGCCGTCTCGCTCGATCCGGCCCAAACCGAGCGGATCGAGAAGCAAGTCGAGAAGGCCACCGGCCTCAAGGCCCGGATCGACGCCCGCGTCGACCCGTCAATCATCGGAGGGCTCGTGCTGCGCGCCCGAGGCGTTCTCCTGGACGCATCCGTGAAGCGCGAGCTGGACGAGATCCACCGCGCCCTGATCAACACACCCCTGCCAGTTGGGAGCGAAGCGTGAAGCTACGGCCAGACGAGATCGCCTCGATTCTCAAGTCCGAGATCGAGCGCTACGAGGTTGACGTCGACGTCGAAGAGGTCGGCACCGTGATCCAGATCGGCGACGGTATCGCCCGCATCTACGGGCTCGAGTCCTGCGTCGCCCTCGAGAAGCTCAACCTCGATCACGG
>JAWVDZ010000454.1:0-5301 GCA_033856955.1 Gaiellales bacterium | reverse complement strand
CGGCGGCGCCGATCTGAAGGGGTACCTGATCGGCGAGTCGGGCATCACCGAGCAGCCGATCGAGATCGTCTAGATGGTTGATTCCACGGGATGCGTGGCTGCTGGACGCAGCCAGACGACGGGAGCGCCTGCAGGGCAGGCTGGATGAAGCCTGTTCAGGGGCGATAGTGGCGTATGGGACGCTCCAGACCAGTACCAGAGCCGCGTAGCTCGTGGAATCAACCATCCGGGCTGCCGGCCGCAGGATGTAGCATCGCGCAGTGCGCACCCGCGATCTCGGCATCAGCATCGGCCCGCTCCCGCCCGGAGAGCACAATGCCATAACCGACGTGCCCGGCGTTCGCGTCGGCCACACCACGCTGATCGAGGGCGATGCGGTGCGCACCGGCGTGACGGTGATCGCGCCGCACGAGGGCGAGCCGCTGCTCGATCCGCTGTTCGCGGGAACGCACCGGCTGAACGGAAACGGCGAGATGACGGGCACGCACTGGATCCGCGAGTCCGGTCTGCTGGCGAGCACGATCGGCCTCACGAACACCCACAGCGTGGGCGTCGTGCGCGACGCGCTGGTCGCCGCGGCGGTCAGGCAGGCCCCGCCGGAGGCGGCGGTGTGGTCGATGCCCGTGGTGGCCGAGACCTACGACGGCGGCCTGAACGAGATCAACGGCCAGCACGTGCGGGGCGAGCATGTGCACGCCGCCCTCGCGTCGGCATCCACCGGCGCGGTGGCCGAGGGCAGCGTCGGCTCCGGCACGGGGATGATCTGCCACGGCTTCAAGGGCGGCATCGGCACGTCCTCACGGCGGCTGGGCGGGGACGCGGGCGGGCACACCGTGGGCGTGCTCGTGCAGGCCAACCACGGCCGGCGCGAGCGGCTGCGCGTGAACGGCCGGCCGGTGGGCGAGCGGCTGGACGCGATCCCGCTGCCGCGCACGGTGGTCGACCTGCCGCCCGAGGCGGGTTCGATCATCGTGATCGTCGCAACCGACGCGCCGCTGCTTCCCGGCCAGTGCGACCGGCTCGCCCAGCGGGGCGCGCTGGGCGTGGCGAGAAGCGGCGGAAGCGGCGAGAACTCGAGCGGCGACCTGATGCTCTGCTTCTCCACCGGCAACCGCGGGCTCTCGGCCATTATCGATGAGCACACGCACGCCTTGGCGGTGACGATGCTGGGACACGCGCACATCGACGCGCTGTTCGACGCAGTGATCGACGCCACCGAGGAGGCGATCCTGAACGCGATGCTGGCGGCCGACACGATGCACGGCCGCGACGGCTCCGTCGCCTACGGACTCGATCCGGACGCGCTGCTGGCGGCCATAGGCGAGTCCTAATCCTCGATCGGCGACTCGGGCGTGGCCGGCTCAACCGGGCGGCCCTCGAAGGCCGTCCCAAGGACGATCATCGTCTTGGTGCGCTCGACCGAGTCGAGCGCCCGGATCTCCCACACGAGATGTTCGAGCGCCGGCATCGACTCGGCCCGCACCTTCAGGAGCAGGCTCTCCTCACCGGCCACACGGTGGCACTCCTCGACCCAGGGACGGCCGGCGAACAGGCTCTCCAGCTCGCCGCGCGGGCCCGCCTGCTGGGAGACGAAGATGAACGCGGTCACGCCCGCCCCCACCAGCGCCGGATCGATGCCGGCGTGGTAGCCCGTGATCACACCTCGGGCCTCGAGCTTCTTGATCCGCTCATGGGCGGCGGTGGCCGAGACTCCGACGCGGGCGCCGATCTGTGCGTAGGTCGTGCGGCCCTCGCGCTGGAGGATCGCGATGATGGCGCGATCGAGCGGGGAAAGGTCAACGGTGGGCATTACCCGAGCCACGATAGTACGCTTCGGCCGTGGGCGTCCTTTCATCCGAACAGCTGAACGAGGCGGTGGCATCGCTGGGCGAGGGCTGGGCCGACCGTGACGGCGTGCTTCGCAAGGAGTACAGCTTCGCCGACTTCGCCACCGCGATGTCGTTTGCGAACCGGGTCGCCGAGGCCGCCGAGAAGGCCGACCACCACCCCGACATGCTGGTCGGCTGGGGGCGGGTCGAGCTCGCCTGGGTCTCGCACGACGTGGGCGGGATCAGCGAGCGCGACGTCGAGATGGCCCGCACCTCCGACCGCCTGGCCTGAGCTCCTAGACTCCCCCGCCCTGAGCGGACTGCTGTTCGCCCGGCTGCGGCCCGGCGGCCGCCAGCGTGACGTCCACCTCGACGATCCGCGGCCCGTCCACGCCGCTGACCTCGAAGCGGGTGCCGTTCGCAGTCACGCTGTCGCCGACCTTGGGCGCGCGTCCCAGCTCCCCGAACACGAAGCCGCCGACGCTGTGGTAGTCCTCGTCCGGCAGGGATGTTCCGAACCGCTCGTTGAACTCCTCGATCGGGAACGACCCGCCCAGCCGCATCCGGCCCTTGCCCAGCCGCCGGATGCCGGCGTCGGGCAGGTCGAACTCGTCGCCGATCTCGCCCACGATCTCCTCCAGCAGGTCCTCGAGCGTCGCCAGGCCGGCCACCGAGCCGTACTCGTCGACCACGATCGCCATGTGGTTGGAGGTGGCGCGGAACTCGGCCAGCAGCTCGTCCAGCCGCTTGGTCTCGGGCACCACGATCGCCGAGCGAAGCAGCGAGCGCACGTCCACGTTGTCGATGCCGTTGTCGTGCAGCGCCCCGAACAGGTCGCGCACGTGCAGCACGCCGACGATGTCGTCCAGATCGCCCTCGAACACCGGGTAGCGGGTGTAGGGGTGCTGCAGCATCAGCCGCAGCAGCTCGGAGACCGGCATCTCCAGCGGTAGCGCGACCACGTCCGGACGCGGCACCATCACGTCCTGGGCGTCCTTATCGGCGAATGCGAACACCTTGTGCAGCATGGCCTGCTCGTCCTCCTCGAGCACGCCCTGCTCGCGGCTGGCGTTGACAAGCATCTTCAGCTCCTCCTCGGAGTGCACAGCGGTGCGCCGGGCCTCGGGCGGCAGCCCCAGCCACCGCAGCACCACGTTGCTGGCCGAGACCAGCGTCCAGATGAAGGGGCGAAAGAGGGCGTAGAAGAACGCGATCGGCCCCGCCACGGCCATCGAGATGCGCTCGGCGTGCTGAAGCGTGTAGCTCTTCGGCACGATCTCGCCCAGCACGACGTGGAAGAACGACAGGATCGTGAAGGCGAGCACGGCGGACACCGTCAGGGCGACGCTGCCGTGCCAGCTCTGCGGCAGCAGCTCCAGCGGCGAGTCGAGCAGCCGCGAGATGACAGGCTCGCCGATCGCGCCCAGCGCCAGGCTGGAGAGGGTCACGCCGAGCTGGATGGCCGAGATGAACTTGGCCGGGTTGGTCTGCAGGTCCGCGACCCGCCGCGCCCGCTTGTTTCCCTGGTCGACGAGCTCCTGCACGCGCGTGCGGCGCACCGTCACGAGCGCGTACTCCGCGGCGACGAAGAATCCGTTCGCCAGGACAATCAGCAAGACCGCGATCAGCGCGAGCGCGGTCGTCATGCCGGGTTGGTACTCGGAGGCTCGTCGCTCACGCGGTCGCAGTGTATCAAGCGCCCCGGCCATTCCCCGGCCAATCCCGGTTGTGGGAGGGAAGCCAGGTCGCCCGGCGAACACCGGAAACCGGTCAGGTCAAGCCATTTCGGGTTGGGGCTAACGAACTCCAGGGTTCCTGCCGATACACCACACCGGTGGCAAAGCCGCGATCGTTGGAGTGCACGTGAGTGAACCCATTACCTGTCTGATCGTCGATGACCACGAGGTGGTGCGCGAAGGCCTGCGCCTCTCGCTCTCCCGCTCGGAGAACATCCGTGTGGTGGGCGAGGCTTCGGACGGCCAGGCGGCCGTGACGCTGGCCAAGCGGCGCAAGCCGAACGTCGTCATCCTCGACGTCCGCATGCCCGGCATGGACGGGCTGGCGGCGGCCAAGGAGGTCACGACCGATGTGCCGGAGACCGCGGTGCTGATGTTCACCGCTTTCGCCGAGCGCAGCCTGCTGACGCGCGGCTTGGAGTCGGGCGCCAAGGGCTACATCCTGAAGGAGGCTCCGCACCAGACCATCGTGCGGGCGATCCAGAAGGTGGCCGATGGTGATGGGTACGTCGATCCGGCGCTGATGCCCGCGTTCCTGACCAAGGAGCGCGAGAACATGCTGACGGCACGGGAGCGGGAGATCCTCCAGCTGCTGGCCGACGGCATGTCCAACGCGGACGTCGCTGCTAAGCTCTTCATCAGCCAGGAGACGGTGAAGAGCCACGTGCGCCACATCCTCTCGAAGCTCGAGGCGGACACCCGCACGCATGCCGTCGCAATCGCACTCCGCACCGCCATCATCGACTAGCGAGCCCGAGCAGCGGCTCCGACAGGAGCTGATCGCTCAGGCCCGCTTCCTGGACGCACTCGTCCAGAGTCTCGGCGCGGTCTCGGCCGGCCTCGATGCGGCGGTGGTGCTGGAACACACGGCGCAGGAGGCGCAGCGCCTGTTCTCGGCCGACGCCGCCCTGGTATTGACCCCGGCCGCCGGCGAGCGCATGCTGCGGCCCGCCGCGGCCGCCGGACTTGCACTGGGACCGCTCGGCGATGCCGGCGTCGCGCTCGACGCCAGCTCCCTGCTTGCGGTGGCGGCACGTGATCTGGCGCCGACCGCCGGACGGCCCCAGCCCGCCGAGGGGGACGACCTCTGCGAGCGGCTGCGCCCGCTCTCGCTGCTGGCCGTTCCGCTGGTCGTGACCGGCCGACTGCACGCGCTGCTGGTGCTGCTCGATCTCGGCTCCGGCCGCGAGTTCGGGCCGTCCGACCTGACCCGCGCCGGCCTGTTCGCCGACTTCGCCGCCCGCGCGGCCGAGAACGGCGCCCTGTTCGAGCGAGTCGAGGCGCTGCTCGCACAGGCGCGCATCCGCGAGGCGGAGCGCGCCGAGCTGTCGCGGCGCGTGGTCTCGGCCGAGCAGGAGGAGCGACGGCGGCTCTCGATGTTTCTGCACGACGGGCCGGTGCAGACGCTCTCCGGGGTGACGATGATGCTGGATGCCGCCGTCGAGGCGCTCGAGGCCGGCGACAGCGACGCGGCTCTGCGAGTGCTGGAGACGGCACGCGCGCGCCAACGCTCGGTGATCGGATCGGTGCGCGAGCTCTCCTTCGCCCTCGAGCCGTGGACGCTCCGCGACCAGGGCTTCGAGACCGCGCTGCGCGCGATCGCCGACCGGTTCGAGGCCGATCACGACGTGACGGTGGGCCTGGACGTGGGCGACGCCGAGCAGCTCAGCCATGACGACCAGGTGTGCCTGTTCCAGATCATGCGCGAGGCGATGACCAACGCGCTCAAGCACGCC
>JAWVDZ010000453.1:0-3974 GCA_033856955.1 Gaiellales bacterium | reverse complement strand
CCTCCGGCGCACGCATCTCGGCGACAGCCATCGCCAGGTCGCGGAGCGCGGCCTGCTGATCGAGCAGCTCTCGAACGCGACTCTCGACCGGACGCTCGGCTTTGACTATCCGTTCAACGACGTGCCGATTCTCAGCCACTGCGACCTCCCAGCATTCACAGTCGGAGTTGCAACGTGGTCGGATGGCTCTCCGACAGGATCACCACCGCTCGCCCGGCAGCCGTTGAGCGCGCGCTCGAGCGTCGGGTAGATCCGGTATCTCGAGGTGACACCGGCGATTCGAAGGATGCCCAGCATCGCCGGCTCGCCCGCTATCAGCACGACCTTGGAGACAAGATGCGAGTCCAGGTGCAGCAGCGCTGCGAGTCCCGCCGCGGCGAGCTCGCACTCGGTTACGTCAACCAAGAGGTTGACCGGTGTGGTGCTGAGCGCCCGCGTGAGTTCTGTCTCGAAGGCCGCGATCGTTTGATCGTCGACCACGCCTCTGGCAATCAATGCAAGGCTGCCGTCTGGCCAACAGATCTCGTTGAGTAGGAGCCTCGGCATGAGAGGACCCTCCGTCCGTTGGTTTCGGGCCCACCATGGTTTGGGGGCTCTGAACGGGAGTCGCTGTTTTCGGCTCCTACCGCTTGGCGCGCCACCTCTTGGACGCCCCGCGCAAACGAAGTTTAGCAGCGTATGCGGACGCACACTCGACTCATATACATCTGCGACTACTGAAGTGCGACTCTGTGATTGAACCAACCCCGGCGAGACGATCCACGTCTTGAGAGAGGCGCATGTTAATATTGGATTTCGTCAACGCACAGGGTGATACTGGATACCATGTGGCCGGTGCGTCGCACGGCTGTTTGATCCTGGCGTTTGGCTCTCACCCCCTCTTCCTCGCGCTTGGGCAAGGTCATCAGAGGCGGCCTTGAGGAGCGGCGATGCCAAATAGGTGGAGGAAGTTCTGCGTGTACTACACGCAGCAGGGCGGCGAGGTATGTCATGCACCGGCGTTCGCCACTCGCCGCGAAGCTGAGAGGCACGCCGACGGTATGCGCATACGTGCGGGGATCACGAACGTCTACGTGAAGTACGGGAATAAGCCCGTCTGAGATCACAACCGTTGTTACGCCTCAACCGTTGTTACGCGGCGTGCACGACCGGTAGCTGAAACGAGATACGGGTGCCATGGCCCCGATGTGAGTCGACGTTGATCGATCCTCCCGCTATTCGGACACGCTCGATCATTGTCTGCATGCCCATGTGGAGGATCTGGGATGAGGGGTCGATCGCCCTCGCCACGTCGAACCCGTGTCCGTCATCAGCCACCGTGCCCGCCAATCGGTCGGCGATGTGCTCGACGCTGACGGTGATGTGTCGCGCGCCCGAGTGTTTGCGGATGTTCGCGATCGCCTCCTGCACGATCCGGTAGACGAGCTCCTCCAGCGACCAGTCGAACCGCTCGATGGTTGCGGAAACCGAGGTTTCCGCGCCGATCTCACGGCCGGCCTGCTCGACCATCGCGGTCAGGGCGCGGGCGATGCCGCATTCGTGGAGCACTGCCGGCCGCAGCTCGAACGTCAGGCGGCGCGTGCGCTCGGTCGCCTCAGCGACGACCCTGCGAGCGCGTTCGATCAGCGCCTGCAGCTCCGCGTCGCCGTACGGCGCCATTCCCTGAGCGACACGGTCGAGCATCAGCATCGACGCCGTCATCACCTGCACCGTGTCGTCGTGCAGCGCCGTGGCGATGCGCGACCTCTCCGCCTCCTCCGCCGCCAGCATCGCGGCGATGATCGCCCGCCGGTGCAGCTCGGCCTCGGCCGTGGCCGCGGCATGCAGGCGCTCGGTGATGTCGCGGATGGCGGTCATCGTCAACGAACCGGCCTCGGTCCGGATGCTGGAGAGGCTTATCTCAGCGGGGAACTCCGTGCCGTCCTTTCTCAGGCCGAACAGCGACAGGCTCGCTCCCATCGGGCGGGTGTGCGGGTCCTTCGAGTACCCCAGCCGGTGCCGCCGGTGGTCAAGGCGGAGCCGCTCCGGGACGAGCCGCTCGACCGGCTGGCCGACCAGCTCGCCGCGCGGGTAGCCGAACATCAGCTCGGCCTGCTGGTTCACAACGATGATCTTGCCCGAGCGGTCGACGCCGACCATCCCGTCCGGTGCGAACTCGAGCAGCTGCTCGAATTTGCGCTCGGCCGCGCCCGACCGCTCACTGTCACGGTCCACCCATACCTAACCTCGCTCGTTCGAAGGAGCGTTATCACTATCGCCCGCGACAGGTCAGAGCGTCCAATACGGAAACGGCGCGTGTTCAGGACGGAAAGGGTCTGGCCGGGGTGTCCGGTCTGTACGACGACCGCGTCCCTCCCCAGCTGGGCGCCGGGCCGGCGAGGGCCAGCCACGTTTGCTCCACTGGAAACGGCGGCGATCCCACATCGTCGTGGAGTCGATTGAAGCCCAGCGGAGCAAAGAAACACCCGGGGGCGGCGCACATCGCGCCGCCCCCGGGTGGCGGATCTAGTGAGCGACGAGCTCGCCGGCAACCTTGGTCGGCGTGGTCATCGAAGGCAGGTTCGTGCGAACCCACTGCTCGGCGACCTTGTGTGACGCCTCGGCGTCGGCTCGCGTGTCGAACATGCTGATCGACGTGACAACGTCGTCCTTGCCCTCGGGCTTGATCAGCTCGTAGGACACGAATCCAGGCGACTTCGCGAGGATCGGACGCAGCTCGATGCTGGCCTTCTTGGTAGCGGTCTCCCGCATGGTGGCATCGAGGCCTTCGTACTGACGGATCAGGGCATACATAGTCCTGCTCCCTTCCTTGGATAGTCCAGGGCGACGGTCGCACGAAATTGCTACAGCGGTTGCCCTGGGGAAACCGTGAGAATCAGCGACCCTGCGGCACTTAGGAGGTCGGGGCCCGCCTTTACTCGGCGATAAACACCCGACAGGAAGTGCAGCGGCTTCACTATCGCAGTTATCACTACATATAGCAAATGAGAACCGTCGCAAATAGAAGAACTACCTGGAATACGCTAAGTTTTATCGGCGTGATCTGCAAGCCTTGCTTCCAGCTCTTCAAGCCGCACGATCGATCGGCGTACTCGCCGGCTGCCTGAGCTGATCCAAGAGGCGAGCCGTGGCCAGGGCGCTCGTGGCCAGGTTGGCAAACAGCCGCAGCGCCTGCAGCCGTCGTGCCGGTGGCAACAGCCGGTCGCTGGGATCGTCCACCCAGATGACGCCGATCGTCGAGTCGTCCGGCGCTCGCAGCGGCACCAGCAGCCAGTGTCCGTCCCAGGCGTTTGGACCGCAGCCGTTGAGCTGCGAGCGGTACAGGACCGACGCCTTGGTACAGCGCGCGGAGCCCTCCTCGCGGGGTAGCAGGAAGCAGCCGTTTGAATCGAAGTCGGGGTCGAGCAATCGCGTGATGTCGCCGGCGGCCATGGGCGTACCGAGCGCCGGATGCCCGGCCGGCCAGCCCACCGCAGCGTGGCAGTGGTAGTCCCCGGCAGCCGGGTCTCGCAGCTGCACCATCACCTTGTCGAATCCGAGTGCCGATCCGATGCTGCTGCAGACGACGCCAAGCATGTCCTCCACGGAGCCGGCCTCGAGCAGACGCGACGAGACGGTCAACAGCTCGGTCAACGCCGTCTGAGATCGCTCCCAGTTTGCGGTTGCCTGCGCTGCCTCGACCAGCACCGCGGCCTGGGACGCCACGGCGACCAGCACGTCAAGCTCCTCATCGGACAGACGCAGGCCGGAGGCCGGGTCGCCAACCGAGAAGATGCCGAGGATGTGGCCATCGGAATGGCGGAACGGGACGAACAGTTCGTCCTGCGGCTGCCACGCGTTCGGAATCGGGCTGGGTGGATCGCTGGGCACGTAGCGATCGCCCAGATGCGACTCCCAGTCGAACGTCCCATGCGGGATCACGTAGGCGCCGCGGCGGTTGAAGCGGGCATCCAGGATCGGGTCGAACCATGCAC
>JAWVDZ010000452.1:0-4472 GCA_033856955.1 Gaiellales bacterium | reverse complement strand
GGGTCTGCGAACTGCGGCGATCCGGTGACGACATATCGGCGCTGACTTTAGATGAGCGGCCCGGATGCGAAGGCTTCAGCCGGCTTTAAGGGCGTGGCTCGATGCTGTCGCCAACGTTTCACCCACGACACCGAGGGGAGCCACGATGAACAACTGCTCAGATCTCTTTGAAGCTCGGGAGCTGGCCCATCGCAGCGGCGACGGGATCGACGTCAGCCTGCTCTGGGACCCTCAGACCGATGAACCGTTCGTCTTCGTGATCGACGAGCGAGACGGAGCCTGCCACGTCATACCGGTCGGTTTTGAGGATCCGATGGTCGTGTATACACACCCATTCGCATTCGCGCGTTAGTCGACACGTGATTTCCGGACACGGACAAGAACTCGAGGAGGAGCAAAAGCACATGGTCAGATTTCTGGTTTCCGTGATGGCCATCGCGGCCATCGCCATCACCGCCGGATGTGGCGGCTCCAGTTCGGCGAAGATCGATTCCGCAGGGGTCGAGAAGGCACTGAAGGCCCGCGTCGAGTCATCCAGCTCGGTAAAGGTTCAGTCGCTGAACTGCCCGGACGGCGTCGAGCAGAAGAAGGGGATCAGCTTCAGCTGCGACCTCACCACCACGGAGGGACTCACCGGAAAGATGAACGTCACGCAGGAGGACGACACGGCATCGACGTTCTCGTGGAAGGCAAAGCTGTCCGGCGGCGGCACCACCATGACGCTGTCGGAATCGCACACGGGCTGATGATCATCTAGACAGCTTCGAGTCGAAGGCGGCGGCCGCCCGCGCGGTCGCCGCCTTGGCCTCGTCCAGCTGCCCGGCCCGGCGCGCGACATCCCCACGCGCCAGCAGCAGATCCCTCCACACCCCGGGCCAGTCGGCTCGCCGCCACGATCGCTCCGCCGCCGCCAGCAGTTCTTCTGCCCGAGCCGGATTGACGAGATAGGCGCGTGCGATCAACGCCAGCGTCGACACCCGCAGGTCATTCCCCGGGCCGATCACCATCAGCCTGTCGATGATCCCCGCGGCTTCGTCGCCACCGTCGCCGGACGCCAGCATCACCGCAAGATCGACGGCGCACATGCGGTCACCTGCCTCGCACCCGGCTCGAAGCCAGCGCTCTCGTTCCACGTGGTCACCCAGGGCGCGTGCCGCAGCGGCACAGTGCTCCCAGCCGAGTGCCGACAGATGCGGCGACCCGAGCTCCTCGGCGATTGCCCAGGCGGCGGCCGTCGAAGCCGGATCCGATATGCCCGTGAGCGCCTCGATCTCAACCAGCGCGAACCGCGCGGCCGCAGACAGCCAGGCGTTGTCCGCGAACTGCTCCAACGCAACCCGGCAGAGTTCCGCGGCCGCATCGACCGGCATCGGCCCCCATGCCGCCAGCGACAGGGCGTCAGCCGTCGCACCCATCAGTTCTGCCTCCATGCCCGCCTCGCGGGCGTACTCGATCGCCGCACGGAGCGCTCCACCCTCCTCCTCGCCACAGCAGATGAACCGCTGGGCACGGGCCAGCAGGCGCGAGGCCTCGTACATCTGCGGGAGGTCGACACGGGCCGCGATCACCCGGCGGCTGAGGCCGGCCAGCTGGTCGGGCTGGGCACCGCCCCGGCCCACCTCGACAGAACAGCGCCGCAGCAGCGCACGCATCTCGAGCTGGGGATCACCGAGAGCGGCCGCCGCGGCAACCGCCTCGTCCAGAACCGCCGCCGCGGAGTCCGGACGACCGTCCTCGAGCGCGGCGCCGAGCGACACCAGCCGCCGCGTCCGCACCCCCGGATCGTCGGAGAGATCGACCGCCTCCTGGAGCAGATCACAGGCGGCTCGAGGCTGTCCCTGCCGCGTCCGCGCGTTGGCTGCCTGCTCCAGCGCATCGGCGGCCCGCGCGCGAAGCTCGGCATCGACCGGGTGCGACACCTGCCGTTGCAGCTCGACCGCGATCGCCAGATGACGCGCACCCTCCTCGACCCGCCCGACCACGAGCCGGAGTTCGGCCATGGCACGGTGATCGGACATGCGGTCGGTCTTGGTTGCAGTCTCGTACGCCGACTGACGGGCGAGCTCGTGCCGGAACTCGACCGCGTCGCCGCGTCGTTCCAGCAACCCGGTGACGGCGACTCGGTCAAGCGCATTCTCGACAACCTCGCGATCACGGCCGACCAGCGTTGCAACGTCCGCCACCTGACAGCCCGGTCCTGCCACGCTGACGGCGGATGCGACGCGGTGCTCATCGGCCCCCAGATCGTCAAGCTGGGCCTGAATCACTGCGCGCACCTGGTCTGGGACACCTCCGAACGGCCGGCCCTGGGCGTGCGCGATCGCGAGCTGCGTCAGGAACAACGAGTTCCCGTTTGCGGATGCGAGAGCCTTTGCTCGATCTTCGGCGGACATCTCGGCGTCACCGACCACCCACTCCAGCAACGCCTCAGCCGATGCGCCGTCCAGCGGCCCCAACACGACCGTGGCCGGGCCGCCGCTCGGCTGCGCGGATGGCCGGCGACACACCAGCACCAGCAACGGCACCGGAGCGGGCGGGGTGGTCAGGCGCTCGATCACGTCGTTCAGCGCATCGTCTGCCCACTGCGCGTCGTCCACCACCAGCGCGGCCGGGCCTTCAGAGCACGCCCCGAGCACGGCTTGGGCCATCGCCCAGGTGATCTCCTCGGCTGTGGCCGCCCCCTCGCCGCTCTCGGCGACGGTGGCGGCCTGGCCGGCCGCGCCTCCGCCGGTCAGCCGAGCCAGCTCGCCGACGCCGTCTTTCAGTGTCCGGGCCAGCAACCTCAGCCCGGGTTCCGAAGGCACTCCCGGCGGGGGCAGCGTCAGCGTGATCACGCGCCACGTGCTGCCGAGCTCGCGGCAGACCTCCGCCGCCAGCCGCGTCTTGCCGCTTCCGGCCATGCCCTCGACAACCGCCAGGGCGCTCTCAGACACCTGCGCACACCTGCGTCCCGTGTCCAGCAACCGGGCCAGCTCGGCCCCGCGGCCAACCAGCGGTGGATGATTCGCGACCGTCATCGGCGGCCGTTCGGCGAGGCCGCTGACGGCAAAGAGCCCGTCGACGGAGGTCGCCGGCCCGCCGGTGATGATCGCTCCCGCGGCCAGCCCAAGCGTGGCCGCGTCACACAGCACCAACCCGTCAGCGGCTCCGTGGATCAGGCGCATCGCGCGGGCGGCGGGCCCGCCCAGGCGGGCGATGCCCACCTCTCCGCCGGCGACGGTCAGCGTCTCGCCACTCGCAACCACGGCTGCGGCCCGGATGCCGTCGCGATCGTCGGCCGCCGCGACCGCGTCGCGCGCCGCACCGACAGCACGAATCGCGTCGCCCGGTCCGAGACCGAAGATGCCCGTCACGCAGTCCGCCAGCGGCGCCTCCGCCGTCCCACCACTCGACCTCACTGCGCGAAGGGCCGCGCGCCGCGCCGAGCTGAGCAGCGACGAGGACAGCTCGACGTCAGCCTGGTCGCTCGCCCTCAACTCGATCGCTGCGACGCTCACGAAGCGCCGCACGCTGACGCCGTCGCTCTCATCCGGTACCCAGGGGGCGTCGAGCACCTCGTCCTGCCGCAGGATCGCTCGTTCCAGCCGCTGGAGTTCGCCGCCCGGGTCGATGCCGAGCCCTTCGACCAGCACCTCCCGCGCAGCTCGGTATGCCTCAAGCGCCTCGGCTTGGCGCCCCGCCCGATACAGCGCCACCATCAGCTGGCCGCGCAGCGTCTCGCGGTAGGGATTCTCGGCCACGAGTGCCTGGAGCTCCGCAACGAGGCTGCCGCCGACGCCCCTGTCCAGATCAGCCTGCACCCGCTGCTCGAGAGCCGAGATCCGCAGCTCGTCCAGCCGGGCCGCCTCCGCTTCGGCGAACCGGTCGTAGCGGAAGTCCGCCAGAGCCGGCCCTCGCCAGAGCGCAAGCGACGCACGAAGCGTGGCGGCACGCTCGCCGGGCTCCGCTGAGCCGGCATCGTGCAGCAACCCTTCGAACGTGATCGAGTCGAGGTCGTGATCGCTCAGATCGAGCAGGTAACCGGGTGCACGGGTGGCGATGACGGATTCGCCGGCTCCTGCGCCGAGGAACGCCCTGCGAAGCTGCGACACGTACACCTGCAACGCGTTGCCGGCCGTGGCGGGGGGACTCTCGCCCCACACGGCGTCGATCAGCAGATCGGACGAGACGACTCGGCCCGGAGTCACCAGCAGCACCGCCAGCACGGTTCGCTGCTTGCGGCCGCCGATGTCGATGTTCGTCTCGCCCACCAGCGCTTCGAGGGGGCCGAGTATCCGAAACTCCATACCGCTCCGTCCTGTCAGCGAAGGCAACGCTATCACCCTGCCGGAGCTGGAGGTAGCGCTCCGCGTGGGCGGCGCGTACCATCGGCCCGTGGTTGCTCAGAGCCTATCTGGGTAGGCTCTTAAGGGATTCTTCAGCGGCAGGGCTGAAGATGTCCACGCACCGTCCAACCGGGTCGGTGTGAAGGT
>JAWVDZ010000451.1:0-4300 GCA_033856955.1 Gaiellales bacterium | reverse complement strand
CGCCCACGCTGCCGAACGTCATCGCCAGACCAAGCGCTCTTCCCCGCCGCTCACGTGGTGTCTGGGAAGACAACCAGGCCAGTCCCGCCGTCCACGAGATGCCGGAGGCGATGCCCTGCCCGCCGCGCGCGGCAAGCAGCATCCAGAAGCTGTCCGCACCGGCGTAGGCCAGCGTCGAGACGGTCATCAGGGCCACCCCGGCGATTGTGATCCGGCGCGGCCCCAGCCTGTCCGCAATCCGTCCGGCCGGCAGCGACATCACCAGCGTGGCGGCGCTGTATATGCCGATCACCGCGCCGGCCTGCGTCTTTGAGAGGCTCAGCGTGTCCACGTAGTCGGGCAGCATCGGCACGATCGCGAACATCAGCAGCGCGTCGAAGAACACGATGCCGTAGATGATTGGGGCCAGACGCCGCATTTCCGCAGGCTAACCGAGAGTGGGCGGACTCGATATGATGGCCGCGGATGGAGGCGCTCAACTTCTACTCACCGGTCGTCGCCGACCAGCTGCGCCACCGGCGAAAGACGGCCACCATTCGGCTGGGAGACAAGTCCGGCAAGTACCGAAAGGGCCTGGTCGTGAGCGTGCTTGCCGGCCAGCGCTTCGGCGTGCGCGAGAAGATCTTCGACGCCGTGATCGACAAGGTCGAGGTGAAGCCGCTTCACGAGGTCTCGCCGCGCGAGATCCAGCACGACAACCCCGAGATCCGCCACATCGAGGAGTTCGTGCACTTCCTCGGGCAGCTCTACAACCGCACCGTCACCGAGGACGACACGGTGACCGTGATCCACTTCTCCGAGATCCGGGGCTGAGCTTCTAACCCCTGGGTCGGTGCCACGGAGGCCGTGCGAAAGCCCGCCGCAGGGCGTAGCCGGCATCGACGGTCACCGGCGGTCCGTGGCCGACCAGCACCGACTCGACGTCCAGATCCGCCAGCGGATGTAACGTGGGGAGAAACCGATCGCGGTACCAGGCCTCACTGTGGCCGGGAGTGGTCAGCCAGACCCGCAGCGGCCCCTCGTCGCCCTCCACTCCCGCCACCGCATCGCCGAAGCACAGCGCACGTCGTGACTCGATCAGCAGCGGCAGCTCGTGCCTGACCGGCTTTCCGATCGCGAACGCGCGCACGCCATCCGGGGCATGGGCCGGTGACAGCTCGCGCAGCGGGACGCCCGAGGGAAGCCTGCGGCGGCAGGCCGCCGCGCCCCACAGCTCGGCCCGGTAGCGTGCGACGGCCTCCGCGGAGCTGCGCACGTGGTAGGGGACCGTGATCAGGACCACCGCCGGCTTCCGCACCACCGCGTCCAGCTGCGACCAGTCTCCCAGCACCAGCGGATCGATCAGCAGCGTCCGCGTGGGCTCGCGGATCGCGAAGCAGGCGACATCGGCACCGAACTCCCCCGGGTGCCACTCCGGATGCCGCGCCGTCCAACGATGGACGCCCTCCGCGATCTCGATCACGGGGCGCAGCCTACCGGGCTAACGCGGTGCGATTCGCCTTCTGGCGGCCCGAACGGCCTCTGCCGCTGTCGGGCAGAGCCCTGAATCCAGTCGCGTTCGCCGGCGGTGCCGGCTATCGCGTCAATCAGTCTTCAGCGGCCGCGGCGTCGTCCCAGACAGCCATCGAGACGGTCACGGTGCCGGTCTTTGGCGGCTCGCGGCGGACGGCCCGGCGGGCCTGCCGCAGTGCCGATCCGGCCCGTTCCACCAGTGCGTCGAACGTCTCGGCGTGGGCGGGGCAGGCGGCGATCCCGACCGAGGCCTGCGTCTGGAGGCCGGACGGAGTGCGCACCCGGGCCATCGCCCGCAGCACTCGCTCGGCCGCGACGGAGGCGCTACGGCTGTCCGTCTCGGCCATGATCACGCCGAACTCGGTGCTGCCGACGCGGCAGGCCACGTCCAGCGCCCGCACGCTGCCGCCGATCGAGGTGCCCAGCAGGCGCATCGCCTCATCCGTCTCGGCGCCCTCCTCCTCGAGTCCGTCCACCGACGCCAGGGCCAGCGCGACCGGCCGGCCGTAGGTGCGGGCGCGCTCGATCTCGCGCGTCAGCGCCTCGACGAAGTGGCGGCTGTTCCACAGGCCGGTGACCTCGTCGCGACGCTCCAGCATGTCCGCCTCGGCGGTCAGCACGGCCACCCGCTCGCGCAACGCGGCGGCCTGTCGGCGCTCACGAACAGCGAGCACCAGGGTGGACGCGGTTGCGCCCACCAGGAATGCGACCAGGGCAAAGATGATCAACGGGACCTGCTCACGTTATCGTCGCTGGCTGGCCCGCCGTCAACCTCCGGCGTGCGAATCGGTGCCTTCTCGGGCTTGCGCCGGATCTCGACGCCGAACAGCTCCGGCTCGCGCAGCGGCTCCCCGCACTCGCGGCAGGCGATGCCCATCAGGGAGACGATCGGCGCCTCGCAGGCCGGGCAGGCCGACAGCACCCGACCGCCGCAATCCGGGCACCACTGCGGGATCTCGACCTCCTCGCCGCCCATGAAGCGTCGTCCCCAGCCGCAGCCCAGACAGAAGGCACAGCGATCGCCGAGCTCGCGGTTTCGGTCGTACGCCATCGCGGGGATTGTACCGGTCGGGTGATTACGCGATCCGCTGGGCCGGGTAGACTTCGCGAAAGGATGGCAGTCGCCCGAGAAGCCACGCCGGTCGAGTCCGCCGAGGACATCAAGCAGGCCGACCTCGACAGCGAGGATCTGCTGCAGATCTACCGCAACATGCTGATCACGCGGGGGATCGAGGAGCGCGGCCACATCCTCTACCGCCAGGGCAAGATCCCGGGCAGCTTCTACACCGGCCGCGGCAACGAGGCGGCCGCCGTGGGCGTGGCCAGCGCGATGGGCAGCGACGATGTGGGCACGCCGATCCAGCGCGACATGGGCGTGCACGTGACCCGCGGTACCGAGCCGTGGCGGATCTTCGCGCAGTACATGGGCCGAGCCGACGGGCTCGCCGCCGGCAAGGACGGCAACGTGCACATGGCCGACATCCGGCTCGGCCTGATTGCCATGGTCAGCCACCTGCCGGCCCAGATGCCGGTTGCCGTGGGCTGCGCGCTGGCATTCCAGATCAGGCGCGAACCGCGCGTGGCCGTGACCTGGTCGGGCGACGGCGCGATGGCGCGCGGCGACGCCCATGAGGCCATGAACCTGGCCGGCGTACGCCGACTCCCGGTCGTATTCATAATAGACAACAACCAGTACGCCTACTCGACACCCAACCGGCTCGAGTTCGCGTGCGAGCACCTCGCCGACCGCGCAGCGGCATACGGCTTCGAGGGCGTGGTGGTCGACGGCTGCGACGTGCTGACCGTCTACCGCGAGGCCCATGCGGCGATCGAGAAGGCGCGGGCCGGCGGCGGACCCACGCTGCTGGAGCTGGTGACGCTGCGGATGGAGGGTCACGCCGTACACGACGACGCCTTCTACGTGCCGCGCGAGAAGCTCGAGGAGTGGACGCGCAAGGATCCGATCGAGCGCTACCGCCGCTGGCTGAAGGAGAACGACGTGCTGACCGAGGCCACCGACGACGAGATCACCGTCGAGGTCAAGCGACTGCTCAGCGACGCGATGAAGCGCGCCGACGAGAGCCCGCAGCCGGACCCGTCGGAGGCGGTCACCGGCGTCTACGCTGAGCCCGAGGAGCTGGACACCCCCCACCACCGTTGATGATCGATGTCATCTGAGAGGACGAGTTGGCGACCAAGACATACCTGCAGGCAATCTCGGACGGACTGCGCGAGGAGATGCGGCGCGACCCACGCGTGTTCCTGATCGGCGAGGACATCGGCGTCTACGGCGGCGCCTTCAAGGTCACCCAGGGCTTCCAGCAGGAGTTCGGCGAGGACCGCGTGATCGACGCGCCGCTCGCGGAGACCGCGATCACGGGTGCCTGTACGGGCGCAGCCCTGATGGGGATGCGCCCGGTCTGCGAGATGCAGTTCTCCGACTTCGTCTCCTGCGCCTTCGACCATCTGGTCACCGTTGCCGCCAAGCAGCACTACCGGGTCGGCACGCCGGTGCCGATCGTGGTGCGGCTGCCGTCCGGTGGCGGCTTCTCCGGCGGCCCGTTCCACAGCCAGAATCCCGAGGGCTTCTTCGCCCACTGCCCGGGCCTGAAGATCGTCTGTCCCTCGACGCCGGCCGACGCCAAGGCACTGATCATCCAGGCCATCCGCGACCCCAATCCGGTGCTCTACTTCGAGCACAAGCATCTCTACCGCCGGATCAAGGGCGAGGTGGCCGCGGGCCGCTACGAGACGCCGATCGGGCAGGCGCGCGTGGCTCGATCCGGTA
>JAWVDZ010000450.1:0-4312 GCA_033856955.1 Gaiellales bacterium | reverse complement strand
TTCGCCGTAACGGGCCGCGGTCCGAATGACGGCCAAGGCCTCGACTCCCGCGCTGGGATACAGCCAGGAGAACCCGGACGTGCTGGACAGGCCAGTCTGGGCCGACTTGACGATGAACCAGCCGGCCAGGCCCATCAGGGCGGCGGACGCGACCGCCGCGGTTATCGCAAGCAGCAGTCCGACCACCAGCCGAGGGGCCGCCGAGGTCGATCCGAGCGGGGATGCGAACTCATTCGACAACCTCTTCGCGCGAGCGCTCATCGGCCGCTCGTTGCGCTCGGTGCGCTCGAGACGTCCAGGGGCCCCGGCCGCAACGCGATGCTCGCACGCTCAGGCATGGACCTGTCCGTCCTCGAGGGTGATCACGTAATCCGAGAGATCCAGCACCGCATCGGAGTGGCTTGCCACTAGCGCCGTCCGCCCGCGGAGCAATTCCCGCAGCGGCTCGAGCAGGCTGCGCTCGGTGTCCCGATCCAGATGGGCGGTCGGCTCGTCCACGATCAGGAACGTCGCATTGCTGAGGAACGCCCTTGCGATCGAGATCCGTTGCGCCTCTCCTGCGGACAGCCCCCAGCCGCCCTCACCGAGCACGGTGTCCAGACCTTGGGGCAGGTTGCGCACCACCGATGTCAACTGTGCCCGCGCGATCGCCTCCCACATCCGGGACGCGCAGAGCTCCGGCTGGCCGAGGGCGAGGTTGTCGGCAACTGTGCCGGGAAAGAGGTAGGGCCGCTGTGCGATCAGTAGCGCCCGCCCCCCTTGGCCCAGTGGCCGGTGGTCGAGCCGCACGCTGCCGTCTGTGGGGGCCAGCCAGCCGCCGGCGACCCGGAGCAAAGTCGATTTGCCGCTTCCCGATGCACCGGCCAGGCCGAAGACGGAGCCTGACGGCACGGTCAGCGTGATGTGACTCAGCGCCTGTGACGAGCGAGTCGGATAGCGAACGTTCACATCGCGCAACTCGACCCGGGGCGGTCTCCCGGTCCACGTCGAGTATCCGCCGCCAGGAACGGGGTTTCGGTCTTCGGCCAGCGACCCGAGAACCTCGGCGGCGGCAATTGCTTCCTGGCCCTGGTGATACGCGGCGGCGAAGCGGCGCAGGGGCAGGAAGAATTCAGGTGCCAGGAGCAGGACGAATACCGCCGAACGCGGCGCGATGTGAACCGGTAGCGGGGCGGCGTAGACGTAGCCGAGCAGCGTGGCCCCGGTGTACATGGCGACCAGGCCGATGCCGAACGTCGACACCCATTCCAGAGCCGTCGAGGCAAGGAAGGCGATGCGCAGCACGGCCACCGTGCGGCGGGCCAGTTCGTGCGCCGCCCGCTGCACCACGCGGCGTTGGTTCTCGATGGCTCCGAGCGCGCGCAACGTGGACGCAGCCTTCAGGCGTTCCAGTACTTGAGCGGACAGCTCGCCGATCTGCGTCAGCTGCCGGCGGCTGACCTCCGTCGCCCCGAGACCGGTTACTGCCATGTTGATCGGAACTATCGGCAGCGACAGGAGCAGGAGCAGCCCGACCACCCAGCTCGCGGGGAAGACCGCGACCAAGATCACGACGGGGACACTCACGGTGGCGATTGCGGCCCGGGCATATCCACGAAAGTAAGTGCCGATCCGCGGGAGCTGATCCATGACCGCCGTCGCGGCACCGGCGGGAGTCACCGACTCGTCGTCAGCATTGCCGAGCAGCAGCGACTCCAGAAGTTCGTCGCGCACAGCGGTCTCGACGCGTACGGCGCCGGCTTCGGCCAGTCGAGCGGCGATCAGGGCGGCGGACGCGGCCCCGAGGGCGCCGAGTACGACCCCGGCGATGGCGCCTCCCAGGCCGCCGGGGTGCCGTGAACCGACCCCCGCGACGATGAGAGTGGCCATGTTCCAGCAGCCGAGCACGGCGGCGGCGGCGACGACCACATCGGCCACCCCCGCGGCAACGAAGAACGCCCGGCCGTGCCGGCGGGCGGCGGCCAACCAGGACCGCGCTGCCTGTCGAGGCGTCGCCGCCGGCTGCTGCGGGTATCGCGTGATGGGAACGGGTACCGACCTGCTCACCACGGCGTTCGGCGTTGCCGGCATCAGCGTTGCGAGTGCTGGGTGGTGATCCATGCGGCGACGACGATGACGGCCATCAACCCGATCATCAACGGGTCGAACCAGGCGCCAAGTCCGCTCAGATCGTTTTCGGCGGCCAGGATGGCGGCGGCCCAGACGGGCAGCAACAGCAAGGTGACGACGATCCGTGCCCACGCCGGCCATTTGCGGTCAGCCATATCGTGACTCCTTCAGTTCGATTTCAGTTCGTCGGTGACAACGCCGCACGATCGGGGGCCGTGGGTGGCCTTTCAGCGACAGGCTTGGCGGGTGGTGCGCTGCGGAACACCCAGTGCGCGTATATGCCGTAGCCGACCGTCCCCGGTCCGATGATGCCGATCATCACGGTGAGGAACACCAGGGTGTTCCGTCCGGCGGCCGCCGAATAGATCGTGATTGAAGGCGGGACGAGCACCGGGAAGTACAGGCAGATCAGCGCCAGCACTCCGCCGATCTGGGCAGCGACGGCGGCAAAGAAGCTGACCTGCCTGGGGCTGCGACCGGCCCAACGCCAGGCCGTGTAGAAGGCACCGATCGCAATCAACAGGCCGTAGCCGAACGGCAGCCAGCGATCGACACCGTCCAGCCGGAGGCGCGCGTTGGTGGCTATCGGCAGCAGGCCGGCGCTGAGCGCGGAAGCCAGCACGACCGGGCCGGTCAACAACCGCAGCTGGCGACTGGCTCGTCGGCGTACATCACCTGCAAGCTTCGCCTGCAGTTGCGCGGCGCCCGCCCAGGTATAGAGCAGGATGGTGGCACATCCGGTCAGCAACGGGTAGCCGTGGCCGAGGAAGTCCCAGGGACGGCCGGCGAACTGGTGATTCACTACGGTGACCCCGGTTAACAGGCCGCCGAACACGACGCCCTGGGCGAACGCCGCCACGAGGGACCCGAGGCCGAACAGACGGCCCCAGACCCGGTCGAAGCCGGGCCGGTGCAGGGCCATTTCGATCGCGAAGCCCCGGAAGATCAGCGCGAACAGCATCAGGCACAGCGGCAGGTACAGGGCGGGGAGCGCCGTCGCGTACGCGTCCGGAAAGCCTGCCCACAGCCCCATCGCCAGCAGGATCAACCACGACTCGTTGCCGTCCCACACGTTGCCGACCACATCGAGCATGTCACGCCGAGTCCCGGCGTCGCGCTCGAACAGTGTGAGCGTGCCGATCCCGATGTCGTAGCCGTCCAGGATTACGTAGGCGAGCAGGGCGAGGAGAACGACGACCATCCAGAAGAACACCATCTGCGATCACTCCGATCCCAGCGGCACGAGCGCCGGCGCCGGTTGCGTTGATGCCATAGCCGCAGTGGCCGGCGGCATGTCCGCGCTGGTCAGGGGCAGCTCGTCCGGCCCCTTGCGGACCTCCCGCACGACGTGGCGCACCCAGGCTCCGAACAGGACCAGATAGACGACCCAGAATCCGACGAGGGTGGCGATCAACTCGCCGGTGCTCAGCGACGAGGGCGAGTTGCTGACCAGGAGCTTGCCGTAGACCAGCCACGGTTGCCGTCCTGCTTCGGACACCACCCAGCCGGCGATCGTGGCGAACACACCGACAGGCATGGTCCACAGCACGAGCCGCAGGAACCAGCGCTCGGTGAACATCCGTCGGCGCAATCGCATCACCAGCCCGATGAACGCCACCGAGAACATCCCCCACGCGGCGAAGATCATTATTTTGAAGCCGTAGAAGGTCGGCCACACCGGGGGTTGCATCGATTTCGGGAACAGCGACAGACCCGGCACCGGCGTAGTCCCCGAGAAATTGTGGAATACGAAGACGCTGCCCGCGTGCGGGATGCTCAGCGTGTAATCATCACGCTGCTTGGACTGGTTCGGGATCACGATGAGATTCCAGCCGGTGTTGCCATTCGCGAAGTTGCCCTCGGCGGCAGTGACCTTGGCCGGCTGGTAGACGGCGCTGACGTAGCTGGCTGTGCTGTCGCCGACGTAGAGCTGTATCGGCAGCAGCAAGGAGGCGCTCAGCAGCCCGATGGACATCGTCTTGCGGGCGAACTCCGCCGCACGGTGCTTCAAAAGGTAGTAGGCCCCGATCGCGGCGATGAACCACGCGGCCGAGATCAGCACTGCGAGCACCTGATGGGGGAAACGCCAGACGAACGCGGGGTTGAAGATTACGTGATACCAGCTTGTGGGCTGGAACTGCCCGTTGATCTCCTGGTACCCGGTCGGTGTCTGCATCCACGAGTTCGCCGCCAGGATCCAGGC
>JAWVDZ010000449.1:0-2628 GCA_033856955.1 Gaiellales bacterium | reverse complement strand
CGACGGGCGGAGTTCCGCGGGAGACGACCTCGGTGCCGCCGGAATCGCCGCCCGCGGGGCTGTCCGGCGTCTCCTGGGGCGGCGGCCCGCCCTGCGCGATGCCGACCTCGGTCTCGTGGCCGGCCGGTATCGGAGGCGGCATATCCGGCGGGAGCTCGATCGGAGGTTCTCTGCCGGCGCCAACCTCCGTCTTGCCGGCGGCCGTGATCACACCGGGTGCAAGCTCGGCAAGCTCCGCCGAAGATGCCTCCCCGGACGCACCGGCCGCCTGCTCCAGCGCCTCGACCATCGCGGCGCACGTCGGGTAGCGCTCGGCGGGATCCTTCGACAGAGCCTTCGCCAGCGCCTTGTCCAGCGCAGCGGGCAGATCCGGGCGGTCGGCGGCGAGCGACGGTGGCGCCTCGGTCAGATGGGCCACGATCACCGCCGCCTCGCTGCCGCGGTCGTAGGGAACGTGGCCGGTGACCGCTTCGAAGAACACGCAGGCAAGCGAGTACTGATCGGCTCGTCCGTCCAGCGGTCGCGCGTTGATCTGCTCGGGGCTCGCGTAGTGGCGGCTGCCGACGAAGGCGCCGTACTCGGTCAGCTTGCCGGCATTCGCGACGTCCTTCGCAATGCCGAAGTCGACCAGGTAGGCCTTGCCGCCCGGATCGCTCGCGCTAGCAGATGTGATCAGGATGTTCGATGGCTTGACGTCGCGGTGCACCAGCCCGCTTTCATGGGCGGCGTCGAGAGCGCTCGCGATCTGCGAGACGTAGTCGAGCACCAGCGCCGGATCCAGCCGCCCGGCGCGCAGGATCAGGTCGGTCAGCGCATATCCCTCGAGGTATGTGGTGACCATGTAGAGAATCCCGGCATCCTCGCCGGCGTTGGTGACCTGTACGACGTTCGGGTGGTGGAACTGGGCGAGCAGCCGCGCCTCGAGCTCGAAGCGGCTGCGGAACTGAGGGTCGGAAGCCAGCTCAGGACGCAATACCTTCAGTGCGAACGTGGTGCCGAGCCGCTCATGGGTGGCACGGTAGATCGTGCCCATGCCGCCGCGAGCGACGACCGAGTCCAGACGGTAACCGGCGACGATGTCGCCTATGCCGGGTTCGGGAGCCATGCCCAGCCACTATAAATGGTGCGCTGCCCGTTGAGAAGGGCTTGCCTGGAAAGACTACATACGCGCAGTGCTGAGCCAGGCTGCGCCGTTGGTGACTGCCGATAGACTGATGCCTCGGCGAAAGGGAGGACGCTCTGGAGTTGTGGCTGGTGGTGCAGGGGCCAAGCGGCCGAGCTCGTCATATCGCGGTCGACTCCGCGCCAGATGCTGCTCTGGGCGACCTTGCCCGCGTGCTCGCGGAGCGCTTCGACGTTCGTCCCGGTGACGGCTCGCATCCGCTCGCGATCTACTGCGAGCGCGTCTCGGCCTGGCTCCCCAACGACGAGCAGATCGGGGCCAGCGGCTTGCGGCAGGGTGACAGGATCACGGTTGGTCCGCGCGCCCGGATGCGGTCCGGCAAGCCGGTTCATGCGGCGGCCGCCGATCTGGCAGTTGTGTCGGGGCCGCTTGCCGGCACCACCCTGCCACTGTCCGACGGAACTCAGCTGGTCGGACGGGACGCCGGGTGCGATGTGGTCTTGGACGAGCCGTCGGTCTCGAGGGAACACTTCCTGGTCGAGGTCGCCCACGGCAAGATCCTGCTGGAGGACGCCGGTTCCCGCAACGGGGTCGAGGTCGACGGCGAGCGGCTCGGCGAGCATCAGCGAGTCGAGCTCTCCGCCGGCCAGACGGTCACCGTCGGCCGAAACGGCATTCAGATGCGGCCACGCCCCGCAGGTCGCAGCGCGGACGTCGAGACCGTGGACGGCTGGGTCCCGTTCAATCGACCGCCGCGCCGGACGCAGCCGTTCCAGGCGCCGACGTTCCGGATCGCAGCACCCCCGCCGGATCCGCCACGGCCCCGGCTGCCGTTCGCGGCAGCGCTGATCCCGCTGATCGGCGGCATCGGCCTCTACCTCGTGATGCGCGCCACCGGCCAGGCATCACCGGCGGTGCTGCTGTTCTCGGCGCTCAGCCCGCTGATGGTTGTGGGTTCGGCGATCGAGGACTCCCGGCGCGGCAAGGGACACTTTCGGCGCGAATCGGCCGCCTTCCAGGAGCGCCTCGAAGCCACCGAGCGGGAGATCTCGGCGGCGCGGGACGCCGAGTCACAGGCCCGCCACGCCGCCGCTCCGGGCGTGACGGCGCTGTGCGACCGTGCGGTGGCGCTCACCGACGAGGTGTGGGAACGACGTCCGGCGGATGCGGACTTCCTTGACCTGCGGATCGGCCTGGCCGACCAGCCGTCCCGCGTCGTGGTGACCGTCGACCAGGGTGGGAACGAGGAGCTGCGGCGCCGCGCGGAGGCGGTACGCGACCTGGCAGTCGCCGCCGAGGAGGTGCCGGTCTGCGTGTCGCCGCTGGACGGGGCGGTGGCGGTGGTCGGCACCGACGAGCCGGCGCGGATGATGGTGCGCTGGCTGTTGCTCCAGGCTGCGATCCTCCACAGCCCACGTGATCTGACGATCGCGGCTGCGGTGCCCGCGGACTCGGTGGATGACTGGTCATGGCTGAAGTGGCTTCCCCACACCCGCCCCGAGGGC
>JAWVDZ010000448.1:0-2842 GCA_033856955.1 Gaiellales bacterium | reverse complement strand
CCTGCGAAATGCGCGCTACTCACGCGATCCGCTGCCGCTGGTGGAGGGCTGCCGCTGCCCGGCCTGCGGCGACTTCTCGCGCGCCTACATCCGCCACCTGGTGATGCAGGACGAGATCGTCGGGCTGCGGCTGCTCACCCTGCACAATCTGCATCACCTGATCGATCTGGTCGGCGCGGCACGGCGGGCAATCGTGGCCGGCCGGTTCGCCGAGTTCCGGGCCGAACTGGCTGCGGGTGCGGCCGACCCCATCAACTAAGCTGTTTCGGGCCCGTGTCAGAGAAACGACAGAACCTCTCGATCCTGGGACTGCTGATCCTGCTCCTGATCGGCTGCGGCGCGCTGGCCCTGGTTCGCGACTTCCGGCTCGGCCTCGACCTGCGGGGCGGCGTCGAGGTCGTGCTGGACGCCCGGCCGCTGCCCGGACAGACGGTGACCCAGACCGATCTGAACACGTCCACCAGCATCCTTCGGCGCCGCATCGACCCGGACGGCACGCTCTCGCCGGAGATCCGAAGCTCCACCAACCCACCGCAGGTGACGGTGGACATCCCCGGCATCAAGGATCCAGCTGCGGCCGAGTCGCTGCTCGTCTCCAGCGGCCAGCTGCAGAGCTTCGACCTGTTCCAGTTCCTCGATCCCGCCTCGCGCGGCGCGCAGCAGTACTCGGCCGCCCCCGCGACATCGTTGTACAGCCTGCTCAAGAAGGTGCAGCCGAGCATCAGCACCAAGGGCGTCGGATCGTGGGCGCTGTTCGACGTCCGCCACAAGCAGCTGGGCAAGATCGAGCCGCAGAAGAGCCAGGTGCTGGAGGACTACAACCCACAGAACCCGTACGCCCCGCTCGACTCGACCTGGCTGGCGCTCCCCAAGGGCACCGAGGTCGTCAGCTGCGATGCAACCAACGGCTGCCCCGGGGCGGCGGTGTCATCCGGCACGTTCTACTACCTGTTCGACCTGAACGCGGATGAGAAGGGCAACGACAAGGTCATCACCGGAGACCAGGTGACCGCCTCCTCGACCACCGACCAGAACGGCCAGCCGGTCGTCTCGCTGAGCTACAAGAACGGCGGCGGCCAGGAGTTCACGGACATCTCGCGGCACCTGGCACTGGAAGGGGCGTTTCTCAAGGACGGCAAGTCGAATCCACCCAACGGTCTGCCCAACGCGATCGTGGTGGACGGCCGGCTGGTGGCCACCCCGGTGGTCGATCCGGACGAGAACCCCAACGGCATCGACGCCCGCTTCGGCGGCAGCGAGATCAACGGCGTCAGCAAGTCCGAGGCCGATCGGATCGCGCTCGAGGTGCAGTCCGGTTCGCTGCCCATCAAGTTCACCGCCACCTCGTTCAACAACATCTCCGCGACGCTCGGCAAGGACTCGCTGCGAAACGGCCTGATCGCGGGTGCCATCGGCCTGCTGTTCGTGATGATCTTCCTGATCGTCTTCTACGGCTTCCTGGGCCTGATCGCCGACCTCGCCCTGATCATCTACGGCGTCCTCTTGGCCGGGGTGGTGCTGGCCTGGCCGGTGACGATGACGCTGCCCGGCATCGCCGGCACGATCCTCACGATCGGCGTCGCGGCCGACGCGAACATCGTCATCTTCGAGCGCATCAAGGAGGAGGTGCGGGCCGGAAAGACGATCCGCACCGCGATCGCAACCGGCTACCGGCGTGGCTTCAAGACGATCATCGACGCCAACGTGGTGACGCTGATCACGGCCGTGGTGCTGATCCTGGTCGCCACATCGAGCGTCAAGGGCTTCGCGGTGATGCTGTTGATCGGCGTGATCACGTCGATCTTCACGGCCGTGGTGGCGACCCGGGCGATGCTCTCGCTGCTGGCGGGCTTCTCGTTCATGTCCAGCCCCCGGGTGCTGGGGCAGATCGGCACCGGCGACCGCTGGAAGAAGTACGACTTCATCAGCCGCACCAAGCTGTGGTTTGCGATTTCGGGGATCTTCATCCTGATCGGCGGCGTCAGCCTGGCCACCCAGCAGCTGAACGAGGGCATCGACTTCACCGGCGGCAGCGAGTTCAGCTTCAAGCTGCCAAACGCCAAGACGACCGGCTCCGTGACGGACACGTTCACCTCGGCCGGCATAACCAACCCGGTCGTGCAGGGTGTCGGAAAATCCACCAGCGGCGGATTCCTGGAGTTCCAGGTCAAGTCGCATGCGCTTCCGGGAGACCAGCAGAACGCGCTGATCAAGTCGATCTCGAAGACGTACGCGATCGCTCCCAACACCATCAACACAAAGAACGTCTCCTCGTCGTTCGGCCAGTCGGTGCTCGACCAGGCCTACCTGGCGATCGCGTTCTCGCTGCTGATCATCTTCGCCTACGTCTCGTTCCGGTTCGAGTGGCGCTACTCAGTACCCGTGATGGTCGCGCTCGCCCACGACCTCGTGATCACGCTGGGCGTGTACTCGCTTGCGCAGCGCGAGGTCACGGCCGACACGGTGGCGGCCGTGCTGACCGTGCTTGGTTACTCGCTCTACGACACCGTGATCGTGTTCGACCGCGTGCGCGAGAACATCCCGATCCTGCGACGGATGACCGCCAACCGCGTCGTCAACGAGTCGCTGGCTGAGACGATCACGCGCTCGCTGAACACCTCGGTGGTGACGCTGATCCCGGTCTCACTGCTGTTCGTGTTCGGATCCGGGTCGCTGCGGGACTTCGCCTTCGCGCTGGTGATCGGCATCGCCTCCGGCGCCTACTCGTCGATCTTCATCGCCTCGCCTCTGCTGGCGATACTGCTCGAGCGCGAGCCTCAGTTCGCGCTCCGCCGGCGGGAGCTGCGGGGCGCCGAGCAGGCCCCGACCAAGGGGCGCGCCG
>JAWVDZ010000447.1:0-2883 GCA_033856955.1 Gaiellales bacterium | reverse complement strand
CTCGGCGGCGGCAGCCGCCGCCTCCATCTCGGCCGCCTTCACCTTCATCTGGCCCTCGGCCACGGCGTCCGCGAGCACGCGGACGATCAGTCCAGCCGACCTGATCGCGTCGTCGTTGCCCGGGATGATGAAGTCGGCATCGTCCGGATCGCAGTTGGTGTCGACCAGGCCGATCACCGTGATGTTCAGGCGGCGCGCCTCGCGTACGGCCAGCGCCTCCTTCTTCATGTCGATCACGACCATCGCGTCGGGAAGCTTGCGGGTATCGGCCAGCCCGCCCAGGTTGGTCTCCAGCTTCTCGAGCGAGGCCATCGTCGTCTGGCGTTCCTTGGTGGGCAGCAGGTCGAGCTGGCCCTCGGCCTTCTGGCGGCGGAGCTCATGCAGTGCGGCGATGCGGTCCTGGATCGTGCGGTAGTTGGTCAGCAGGCCGCCCAGCCAGCGGTGGTTGACGTAGGGCTGCTGCACGCGGCGGGCGTGCTCCTCCACGGCGTCCTGGCACTGCTTCTTGGTGCCGACGAACAGCACCGAGCCGCCCCGCTCTGAGATGTTGCGGACGTAGTCGTAGGCGTCCTGGAGCATCACGATCGTCTGCTGGAGATCGATGATGTAGATGCCGCCGCGCTCGCCGAAGATGAACCGGCGCATCTTCGGGTTCCAGCGCCGCGTCTGGTGGCCGAAGTGGACTCCGGCTTCGAGCAGCTCTCGCATGGTGACTGCGGGCACGCGCAATCGCCTCCTAGAATCGGTTGATTGATGTTCTCCGGCGGAGGCGTCCGGAGCCCCAAGCTGCATCGGGGCACCGCCGGTCGCCACTTCGCCCGCCGGGTGGAAGGTGGGCATAAAAAGCCCATGGAGTCTACCCCAACCGGGCCAGATCGAGCGCCGACGCCAGATCGGCGGGTAGCGGCGAGCGCACGTCCATCTCCTGCTCACTCCAGGGATGGGTGAAGCGAAGCCGCGCGGCATGCAGGAACTGGCGGTCGAGGCCCAGCTCGGGGCCGTGGCCGTAGACCGGGTCGCCGACGACCGGGTGGCCGACCGCGGCGAGGTGGACGCGGATCTGATGGGTGCGCCCGGTCTCGAGCTCGATGTCGAGCAGCGTGCGGCCCGAGAGCGCCTCGGCGATCGCGAAGTGGGTGACCGCGGGGCGGGTGACGTCGGAGTCGAGTGATACGCGGGTCGGGTCACGGCGGTCGCGCCCGATCGGAGCTTCGATCGTGCCCCGCCGCGACGGCGGCCGGCCGCGCACCAGGGCGACGTAGCTGCGGTGGATCTTGCGTCGCCGCAGAGCTGACTGCAGCCGGGCAAGCGTGCGATCGTCGCGCGCCACCACCAGCAGCCCGGACGTGTCACGGTCGAGCCGGTGGACGATGCCGGGACGGATGCCATCGCCGCCCACCTCCTGGAGCAGACCCTGAACCAGCGTCGGGCCGCGGTAGCCGGGCACGGGGTGCACCAGCAGGCCGGCCGGCTTGTCCACGACCAGCAGGTGCTCGTCGCGGTGCAGTACGGTCAGGTCGAGATCGACCGGCTCGAGCTGCGTCTGCGTCTGCTCGGGATCGGGATAGTGGATCTCGGCGCCCGCGGCGAGGCGGAACGACTTCGGCCGCGGCTCGCCGTCCACCAGCACGCCCCCGCCCTCGATCATTCGCTCCGCCCTGGCCCGCGAGCCGATCTCCTCCCGGGCGGCCAGGAAGCCGTCCAGCCGCTGCCCGGCGGCTTCCGCGGGCACCGTGGCGACCGGCATCAGGTCAGCTCACCGGGCGTGTCCCCGGGGGGCCGCGCCGGCTCGTGCGGACGCTCCGTCCGTCCCAGACCGACGACCAGGAGCAGCACCCCGATCACGATGAACGTGTCGGCGAGGTTGAACGTGGGCCAGTGCGAGAGGTGGATGAAGTCGGTTACGTAGCCGTTTCGGATCCGGTCCACCAGGTTCGAGACGCTGCCGCCGATCAGCAGGCCGAGCGCGACCGGAAACAGCGGGTGGCGGGCGCCGGCGCGGGCGAAGTGGGCGAACATCCACACCACCGCCACCGCCGTCAGCAGCGAGATCACCTCGAGCCGCCCCGGGAAGATTCCGAACGCTATGCCGGTGTTTCGCAAGTGGGTGATGTCGAGGAAGGGCAGCACGCGGTGCGTCTCGCCCAGCGAGACCTCGCGCACGATCAGGCGCTTGGTGAGCTGGTCCGCGGCGACCACGGCCGCCACCACCGCGAGCAGGCCGGCCCATTGGAGCGAGCCCGCCGCGCGGGGCGGGGGCTCGACCGGGGGCAGCTGCTCGATCAGCCCCGTTCCTCGAGCCGCTTGCATTCGATGCACTTCGCGGCATAGGGCAGCGCCGCCAGGCGCTCGTCGCCGATCGGCTGGCCGCAGCGCACGCAGCTGCCGTAGGTTCCGGCGTCGATCCTGCCCAGGGCCTCGTCGATGGTGGCCAGCAGATGCTCGGCATTGTCCCCGAGCGATTGCTCGATCTCCCGGTCCACCGTCTCGGTGGCGCTGTCGGCGAGATGCGAGTCGTTGCCATCCTCGTCGAACGATTCCTCGATCGAGTGCGAGAGGTCGTCCTGAAGCACCGCAACCTCCGCCAGCACCCGCTCGCGTTCGGCGAGCAGCCTCGTCCGCGCCTTGTCAACGTCGATGCTCATGCGCAGGTTCCCCGAGCCGCCGGTCGATGGCGGCCGGCGACCGCCGAGCAGCGTGCTTCGGCCGGGACTCGCAGCGTGGTTCGGGTGGTGAGGTCGGTCACCGGGTGCGGGGTCGAACAGCCCAACGGACGGGATCGAGTATAGCCAGTGCGGGCTCAGCGACCCGGCCGGCGGCGCCGCTTGCCGATCCGCAGGCCGCCCGGTTCATCGGGATGGTAGGTACCCGGCTCGTCCTGCC
>JAWVDZ010000446.1:0-3320 GCA_033856955.1 Gaiellales bacterium | reverse complement strand
GACCGTCGGCAGCGCGAGTCGCCAGAGCAGGCGGCGTGGCCGGACGGCGGCTCGTCGCACCACGCCGAGCGGTTCGATCACGACGTGGCGTAGCGCCGTCAGCGTGACGACGATCGCCGACGCCGGCACGGCCAGTGCGATCACGATGGCGAGGACGATGTTGGGGCGAAGGTCGTCGGCGAAGACCGTGACGTCCCAGAGGGTGACGTGTTCGGCGAGGGGACGCCCGAGGACGAAGCCGGCTGCGCCGACGAGCAGGCCAAGGAGCGCCCCGACGACCGCTTCGCCGGCGGCGATGCGCCGTACCATCGCAGCGTCGGCGCCGACCAGCCGCAGCGCAGCGAGGCGCCGTTCGCGCTGCTCACCGCCGAAGCGCACGGCCGTCGCAATGAATGTCGCAATCGGAAGCAGCAGGGCCACGAACATCGTGACGACCAGGAGAACCAGCATCGGCGCCAGCGGTCCCGGCGTTACGGCACTGCCGAAGCGGTCGGTGCGCTGAGCGGACGTGTCGTTGAGTCGGTCGCTGCCGAGATAGAAGGCCAACTCCCCTGGGCCGATCAGGCCGGAGTTTTCGATCGTGCCGATCACCCGCGCCTGGAGTCGCGCTGCGAGCAGCGCGCCGCGCTTGGTGGTCAGGAGCCTGGCGAGAGCGGGCGAGGCGACCATCTCGCCGGCCGCTGGTAGCGCACTGACGCCCGGTGGTAGCGGCGCGTTTGGCCCCTCAGCCTGCACGATCCGACCGTAGATCGAGTTGCCCTGAAACTCGGTGTCGAAGGAAGCGATCAGCAAGGTGTTGGCGGCGGCATGGGATATCGGCCTGCTCAACGCGGTGTCGTCCCGCTGCGCAATCCGCTGGTCGCGCGCATCCAGCGCGTGTGGCACGGATGCGGCCACGAGCAGCATGGTCACGCCAAGCCCGACGCCGATCGCGGTCAGCAGGGTCGCGGTACGGCTACCCGCAAACGCGAGCCGGGCACCGATGCCGAGGTCGCGCAGCCAGCCGCTCACAGCGGTTCAGCCGGACTCGTGCGCCCGTCGCGCACGATCACCTCGCGATCGGAGTAGGCGGCCACCCGCGGCTCGTGCGTGACCAACACGAGGGCGACGTTGTTCGAGCGCGCTGCGCCGGTCAGGAGCTCCATCACCCGCTCCCCGTTGAGCGAGTCCAGGGCACCTGTGGGCTCGTCGGCGAAGATCACGCGGGGGTCGGCGACGAGCGCGCGTGCCACGGCTACACGCTGTGCCTGCCCGCCTGACACCTCGCCCTGGCGCTTGCCTGCGACGTCTGCGACGTCCAGGCGATCGAGCCACGCCAACGCGCGGTCATCCGCCTCATGCCGGCCAACGCCGGCGAGTCGCAACGGCATCGCGACGTTCTCCAGGCAGCTCAGCTCCGGCACGAGCTGTCCGAATTGAAAGACGAAGCCAAATGTGCTTCGCCGCATGGCGCTGCGCGCGCGGTCGGACATGGTCGAGAGCTCGCGGCCGTCGTAGATCACCGACCCCGAATCGGCAGCGACGATGCCCGCCAGGCAGTGCAGCAGCGTTGACTTGCCCGAGCCCGACGGTCCCATGACGGCCACGATCTCGCCCTCCCGCACTTCGATGGAGGCGCCTGCCAGAGCCGGCGTCGGGCCGAACGCCTTGACCAGATCGATCGCCGCCAGAAGTGGGACGGGCGCGTTCCCGGATTCGGCCGCGGAGCCGGCCGAGGGTGTGGGGGCAGCGCGAGTCATGCTCGCACGGACTTCGTGAGTGCATCGAGACGGCTCGCGGTCAGCTCCAGCCAGCGCAGGTCTGCCTCGAGATGGAAGAGGGCATGGTCGCATATGAGCTGTTCGGCGAGATCGCCCCCAGCCTTGCGGCGCGTCAGCTCGCGCATCGAATCGAGATGCGCGGCGCGCTGGGTGTCGATGATCTCGGCCGGGCTGCGGCCGGTCATGACCGCCAGCACGACCTTCGCATAGAGGGTGTTTTGCAGATACAGCTCGGGCCGTTCAGGGCTGCCCAGCCACCGCTCGACATCGGTGACGCCATCCGACGTAATCGCGTAGCGCTTGCGATCCGGTCCGTCGCCCGGCTCGACTCCATCCACAACCACCATCCCATTCTTCAGCAGACGCGAGAGCGTGGCGTACACCTGGCCGTACGCGAGCGGCCTGTCCCGGCCAAACTGCTCGTCGTAGGTACGCTTCAGGTCGTATCCGTGCCGCGGTCGGGATTCCAGGAGTCCTAGGAACGTTTGCGAAACCATGAGCACAGTATACATCCAAAGTATACCCTGAGCGAATACTGCGGGATGATTTTGCCGCCGCCGCCGCCGTGGCCCGGCCGCGCCTGACCACAGCCACGATGCCCAGCGCAGATTCGAACCCCTTCAGCCTCGCGTGATTTCGAGCCGGATCGGCCCTGGGGCGCCCGCATTGATCTGCACCAGGTCCTGAGGGCAGGCCGACACCACCAGGTAGCAGTCGAGCTCGGCCCGAAGCGTGGTCGAGTCACCCGGTCGTGTTGGAGCCGGCAGCCACCCCAGCTCGGCGTCGGCGCCGATCGGGATGTTCATGAACAGGTTGATCGGCTGGGGGATCTCCACTCGCTCGATGCCGAGCTGGCGCATGGCGCCGAGCAGGTTCTCTTGGCACGAGGCATGCCACCCCTCGACGCCCAACCCCTGATAGCGAGTGGGATCGCAAGCAGCGCAGAGCATGTCGTGGACGCCGGGTGAGTCATCCGCCTCGAGTGTCAGGATCGGCCGACGGCGATTCGTCACGAACTGCTCACCCACCACCGGGAACAGCCGGTCGACGTACACCCGAGTATGTTCGGCGCTGTGGTATTCGGACGGATCGTCCGTGCAGAATGCGAACACGTCGGCGACCTGACCACCCTCCGGGTCGATCACCCGCACCCGATCGCCCGCGCTGATCCTGGCGCCCCGCCCCTCACGGGCGGGGATGTGGATGGTCTCGGTCGAGGACACGTGCGTGGATCCTCAAGGATCCCTTGCATTGAGTCAAGGAGCACAGGGGCGTATCCTCGTGAAAGATCGACCCAGGGGAACGCGTCCGGACCGATATATGACGGATCTACGACAAGACGTCGAAGCTGGCACGCTGCTCTCGGGTTACCGGATCGAGCGGTTGATCGGCCGCGGCTCGACGGGAGCCGTCTACCTCGCCCGCGACGAGACGCTCGACCGTCCAGTGGCTCTCAAGATCCTGGCGCCGGAACTGGCGCGAGACGAGCGGTTCCGGGAGCGGTTCTTACGCGAGTCGCGCGTGGCGGCCGGCATCGAGCACCCCGGAATCGTTCCGATC
>JAWVDZ010000445.1:0-4058 GCA_033856955.1 Gaiellales bacterium | reverse complement strand
GGCCGCGAGTGCTTCCTGAACGAGCTGATCTGGGCCTACGACTACGGCGCCCGAAGCCGCCGCCGCTGGCCGGCCAAGCACGACACGATCCTGGTCTACGTCAAGGACGCCGAGGTCTACCACTTTGACTCGGAGGCGGTCGACCGCGAGCCGTACATGGCGCCGGGGCTGGTCACGCCCGAGAAGCGCGAGCGCGGCAAGCTGCCGACGTCGGTCTGGTGGCACACGATCGTGCCCACCAACGGCCGCGAGAAGACGGGCTACCCCACGCAGAAGCCGGAGGGGGTGCTGCGGCGGATCGTGCAGGCCTCGAGCCGGCCCGGCGACCGCGTGCTCGACTTCTTCGCCGGCTCAGGCACGCTGGGGGCGGTGGCGAAGCAGCTCGGCCGCGGCTATGTGCTGATCGATTCGAACCCTGAGGCGGTTGCCGTGATGAAGCGGCGGCTGCAGTCCTAGGCGACAAGCACGCGCAGGCCATCCGCGGACGCGACGTACGCCGCAACCGCGATGCCCAGAAACAACCCGTGCTCGACCACGCCCGGCATGTCGGCGAGCGACCGGGCGAGCGCGGGCGGGTCGCTCCAGTCGTCGCGGCGGCAGTCGAGGATCAGGTTGCCCTCATCGGTGATCCACGGCTCTGCGTCTCGCAGCCGAAGCTCCGGCGTCCAGCCCTGCTCGCGCAGCAGCCGCTCGCAGACCGGCCGCGCGAAACCCGTCACCTCGACCGGCAGCGGCGCGCGCTCGCCCAGCCGGCCGACCAGCTTGGTCTCGTCCGCCACGACAACGAATCGGTCTGCCGCGCAGGCGACCACCTTCTCTCGCAGATGCGCGCCGCCCAGGCCCTTGATCAGCGCCAGACCGGGTGCGATCTCGTCGGTGCCGTCGATCGCGAGGTCGAGCGCCGGCCGCTGATCGAGCGTGGCCAGCGGGATCCCGAGCTCGCGGCAGCGGGCGGCGGTGGCCTCCGACGTCGGCACGCCCACCAGGTCGCCCAGGCGTCCGTCGGACAGCCGCGCGGCCAGGCCCTCGAGCAGCCAGCGGGCCGTCGAGCCGGTGCCCAGCCCGAGCGCCATGCCGCTTCGCACCTCGGCCTCGATGGCCGCCTCGGCGGCGTCGCGCTTGAGCGTCTCGAGGTCGGTGGCGCTCACCGCAGCGCCTCCTCGACCGCACGCGGGTCGGTCAGCGGCGCCCGGCAGGCGAAGCGCTCGCAGATGTAGACGGCGGGCAATCCGTTCACGAGCCCCTTGCCCTCCAGCAGCGGCAGGTCCGTCGCCGAGCCACCGTCGCCGAAGGCGTAGACCGCGTTGGGATGGAATCCGGCGCGAGCGGCGTCGACCAGCGCAACGGTGGCCGGATCGCCCGGCGCGCCGACGATCGCGATCTCCTGCGGCGCTGAGAGGTGCATCTCGAGGGCCGACAGCGCCTGGCCGAGCGCATGCGGTGCGCGCCGGATGTAGGGCAGCGCCAGCCGCAGCACCGACACCGCACGCTGCTCCCATTCGTCGTCGCCGCGCAGCCGTCCCAGCTTGATCAACGCCGTGGCGACCAGCGACTGGCCGGCCGGCGTCGGGTTGTCGTCGAGCTCCTTGTGGCGCGCCACCAGCCGCTCGCCGTCGGCGGCCGAGTAGAAGAATCCTCCCTGCTCCTCGTCGGCGAACTGCTCCAGCACGATCTCGATCAGCCGCTCCGCCTCGCCCAGCCATCGGTTCTCACCGGTCGCCAGGTGCAGCTCCAGGAGGCCCAGCGCGATCGCCCCGTGGTCGTCCAGATAGCCCGCGATCTTGGCCTCGCCGGCGCGGTAGCTTCGCAAGGGCCTGCCGCGCGAATCGCTCATCCCGCCGAGCAGGAACTCGGCACAGCGGCGGGCTGCGGCAAGGTAGTCGGCCCGTGACAGGCGCCAGCCGGCCTCGGCCAGAGCCGAGAGCGCGAGCCCGTTCCAGCAGGCGATCGCCTTGTCGTCGCGAGCCGGCTGCGGACGGAGCATGCGCGCCTCCAGCAGCCGCAGGCGGATCCGTTCCAGATCCGCGGGCGGCGGGCCCTGTGGACGCAGCACCGAGCTGCCTTCGAAGTTGCCCTCCTCGGTGACGCCGAAGTGGGCGATGGCAACCTCGGCGTCCGCGGGCTCGAGGACGGCCCGGATCTGATCCGGCGTCCACACGTAGGTGGTTCCCTCGACGCCCTCGGTATCGGCGTCGAGCGCCGACGCGAACACGCCTTCAGGCAGGATCAGGTCGCGAAGCAGGAAGTCGAGCGTGCGCTCGCACACCTCGCGGTAGCCGTCTTCGCCGGTCACCACCCAGCCGTGCAGGTAGGCGGTCGCGAGCAGCGCGTTGTCGTAGAGCATCTTCTCGAAGTGCGGCACCAGCCAGCGCTCGTCCACCGAGTAGCGGGCGAACCCGCCGCCCAGCACGTCGCACATGCCGCCCAGCGCCATCCCGTCCAGCGTCGCCGTCGCCATCTCGAGCGCATCTGCGTTGCCGTCGCGGCGATGCATGCGAAGCAGGAACTCGATCGCGGATGCCGGCGGGAACTTGGGCGCGGTGCCGAACCCGCCCCACCTGGGATCGAACACGCGACCCATGGCCGGCACGGCGCCGCGCAGCAGCGGCTCTGTGAGCGGATCATCGCTCGGCTCGAGCGTCGAGGCCGAGCGAAGGTACTCGGTCATCCGGCGAGCGCCCTCGGCCACCTCGTCCGAGCGCTCGCGATAGGCGTCGTCCACCGCCTCCAGCACCTGGCGGAAGCTGGGCAGCCCCAGCCGCGGCTGGGGCGGGAAGTAGGTGCCGCCGTGGAACGGCTCGCCGGCCGGCGTCAGGAACACCGTCATCGGCCAGCCGCCGTGCCCGCCGGTGAACTGGACGACGGCGTTCATGTAGACGGCATCCAGGTCGGGCCGCTCCTCGCGGTCCACCTTGACGTTCACGAACAGCCGGTTCATCAGCTCCGCGGTGCCGGGATCCTCGAACGACTCGTGCTCCATCACGTGGCACCAGTGGCAGGCGGCATAGCCGATCGAGAGCAGGATCGGCCGATCCTCGCTGCGGGCGCGCTCCAGCGCCTCGTCTCCCCAGGGGTACCAGTCGACCGGATTTTCGGCGTGTTGGAGCAGGTAGGGGCTGGTCTCGCCGGCAAGCGGTTTCATGCCCGCAGCTTATCCCAGGGGGGTCGATTGGGCCTTAATGGCCCGACCCCGATGATCACAAAGATGGGGCCGGGCCTGCGCATTTGCGCAGGCCCGGCCTCAGAAAGTGGAGCTTAGTTGTGGCAGATACCGCCGGGGTCCGCCACGGGGCCAACGTTGTTGGTCCACGTGTTGGACGTTCCGTCGGTGCCCGTGCCGTCATGCGAGAAGTCCTGGCAGTCGAAGTCGCCGCTGAACGTCGCGCTATTGGAGTTGATGAAGTTGTTCTGGGTGAGCTCGCTGAAGACGATCCCGTCGAGGTCAGCGTGCCGGATGGTGTTCTTGAACACCGAGACAGCACCGGACCTCTCATCTGTGACATCGACTCCGTTACCTTCGGGGCTGAGGATCCGATTGAACTGGATGTCGATGTTGTCGGGGTTGAACGAACTGAACTCCATGTCACGAACGGCGACACCAGAGAACGGAGAGTTCCGAATGGTGTTGTTCGAGACAACCACGCCGTTCGCGTTGTCGGCGATGCGGATAGCGGTTCCCTGATCCACATTGTCATCGACGATCGTGTCGTTCGTCGTGTTCTGTCTGATCTGGATGTTCGTGTTGTTGCGGAACATGTTGACGAACGTGGAGTTGTTCACGGCTTGATTGTTCTGGATCGTGACGTTCCGATTCTCGGTGAACGGGACGTCCGTTCCAGTCAACAGGATCCCTGAGTTCTGCTGACCCCTGATCGCGTTCCGGGCGATGAGCAGGCGATCCGTGCCTTGGTCGGTATAGATGCCGTTGCCCGAGGCCGGATTGACGCCGAAGCCGACATTGTTGAACCTGATGTTGTTCGTCCGGATGGCGTTCTGGAAAGTTGAGTTGGAGTTGGCGTAGATCCCGAACACGTTACCGTTGATGATGTTGTTCTGGA
>JAWVDZ010000444.1:0-4857 GCA_033856955.1 Gaiellales bacterium | reverse complement strand
CGCAGGTCGAGATCGAGCGCGCCCGCCAGATCGGTCGCGACCAGATCTGTCACCGAGCGGCCGGCTACTCGCCGCACCAGCCCGTCGCAGAGCCAGCCGAAGGTGAGCGCGTGGTAGCAGGGCCGGCCGACCGCCACCACCGGCGCCTGGGCGGCCAGCGCGTCCGCCAGCAGCTCCGGATCCGCAAGCGCCTCAGCCTCGAACCGCCGCTCGATCCACGGCAGGCCGGCCGCGTGTGCACCCAGCTGCGCGACCGTGATCTCGCCCTTGCCGTTCGCGCCAAACTCGGGCCAGTGATCGGCCACGCGATCGTCGAGGCGAAGCGCGCCCCGGTCGGCCAGCAGCAGCAGGGCGGTCGCCACGGCCCCCTTGGTGCCCGAGAACAGCACGCACAGCGTGTCGGCCTGCCACGGGCGGCTGCTGCCGTCCGCGGTGCCGCCCCACAGGTCGACCACCGTGCCGTCGTCACGCGTGGCGGCCAACGCGGCGCCGGTGCGGTCGCCCTGCGACGCCACCACCTCGGCGAAGGCATCGCGCAACGGTTCGACGCCGGGCGCGACCGTCCCCTCGACGGCCGTCTCCGACGACGGCCGGCTCATGTCGTGGCGGCCTCGAGCGACGGGGTGTCCGCCAGCAGCGCTTTCGTGTAGTCGTCGGCGGGGTTCAGCAGCACGCTGTCGACCGTGCCCATCTCGACGATCCGGCCGTGGTTCATCACGGCCACCCGCTGGGCGATCGAGCGCACCAGCGGCAGGTTGTGGGTGACGAACAGCATGCTCAGCCCGAGGTCGCGCTGCAGTTCGGCCAGCAGGTCGACGATCGCGGCCTGCACGCTCACGTCAAGCGCGGATGTCACCTCGTCGCAGACCAGCACGGCCGGCTCGCAGATCAGCGCGCGGGCGATCGCCACCCGCTGGCGCTCGCCGCCGGACAGCTGGTCGGGGTAGCGCTCCGCATAGGCCGCGGTCAGCGAAACCCGCTCCAGCATCTCGCCCACCAGCTTGTCGGCCTCGCGGTCGCTGCCGGTTCCGAACAGCTCCACCGGCTGGCGCACGATCTGGCCGATCGTGCGGCGCGGGTTGAGCGAGCCGTAGGGGTTCTGGAAGATGTACTGGATCATCCTGCGGGCCTCGCGCGACCGCCCTCGCGAGGATGCTGCCAGCGGCTCGCCGTTCAGCAGAATCTCACCGCGGCGCTCACGATGAAGGCCGCCGATCGACCGCGCCAGCGTGGTCTTGCCGGATCCCGACTCGCCCACCAGGGCAAGACACTCGTGCGGCGCAAGGTCGAAGTTGATGTCGTGCACGACGGTGTGGCCGCCGTAGGCCGAGTGCACCGACCGCAGCGACAGCACGGCGTCTTCGACCGAGACAGCGTCGGCGGGCAGCGTCTCGCCAGAGGGCAGCCCCGCCTCGGCCCGCACCTCCTCGGCTCGGATACAGCGAGCCAGATGGCCATTGCTGACACTGCGCAATGGCGGCAGCTCGACCGTGCACTGGTCGATCTTCCAGCTGCAGCGAGGAGCGAAGAAGCATCCCTTGGGCCGGTTTCCCGGAGACGGAGCCCGTCCCGGGATGCCGGCCAGCTGGCGCTTGCCCGAGATGTGCGGGATGGCGCCGATCAGTCGTCGCGTGTAGGGATGCGACGGGGTCTCGAACAGCTCCTGGCTGGGGCCCAGCTCGACCACCCGACCGGCGTACATCACCGCCACCCGCGTTGCCAGCGTGGCCACCACGGCCAGATCGTGGCTGACGTACAGCGCGGCGGCGCGATGCAGCTCGGTCAGGTCGCGCACCGAGTTGAGCACGTGCGCCTGCGTGGTCACGTCCAGGCCGGTGGTCGGCTCGTCCAGCACGATCACCCGCGGCCGGCAGGCGAATGCCATCGCCAGGCCGACCCGCTGCTGCTGGCCGCCGGACAGCTCATGCGGGTAGCGGCGAAGGTAGGCCGGGTCGTCGGGCAGCAGCACCTCGCGCATCATCTCGGCCAGGCGCTCCCTGCGGGCCTCGTCGTCGGCGCCGTAGTTGTGCACCTCGAGCGTCTCGCGCAGCTGCGTGCCGATGCGAAGCGCCGGGTTCAGCGAGGCGGCGGGATCCTGCGGGACGTAGGAGACGATGCCTCCCCGCAGGCGCCGGCGGGCCAGGGTATCGAGCGCCAGCACGTCCGTCTCGCCGACCCGCACCGAGCCGCCTGCGATCTCGACGCCGCGACGGCAGTGGCCAAGCAGCGCCAGGCCGGCCGTCGTCTTGCCCGAGCCCGACTCGCCCACCAGCCCCAGCACCTCGCCGGGCGCGATCTCGAACGAGACGTCGTCGACGATGTCGATATCGGTGTTGCGCAGGGTGATGCGCAGGTTCTCGACCACGATGGCGGGTGCCTGGACCTCGCTCATTCCGTCGCCCGTCCGCGATCGATGCCGGCGGCCGCCCGGGCGACTCCATCGCCGAGCAGGCCGGTGCCGAGCGTGATCAGCGCGATCGCGATCACGGGCAGCACCACGCCCCACGGCTGCACCGTCAGCGCGAGCCGGTTCTCGAAGATCATCAGGCCCCAGTCGGCGCCTCCCGGGTTGGGCGTAAAGCCGAAGAAGCCGAGCGTGGCGACCAGGCCGATCGAGTAGGTCAGCCGCAGGCTGCACTCGACCATCAGCGGCGACAGCACGTTCGGCAGCACCTCACCCAGCAGGATGCGCCAGCGCGGCACGCCCAGCGCGTCCGCCGCGGCCACGAAGTCGCGCTCCACGATCGGCTGGGCGGCCCCGCGGATGACCCGGGCCACCCGCGGCATCGTCGTCCCCCCGACCGCGACGATGATCAGCCAGGTCTTGGGACCGAGCGTGACCAATGCCACCAGCGCCAGCATGATCTGCGGGAAGGCGAGGATCACGTCCATCAGCCGCATCAGCCCGTCGTCGAGCAGGTTTCGGGCGTACGCCGACACCAACCCGACGATCGACCCCAGCACCAGACCGATCAACGTGGCCGCGGCAGAGATGGCAAGGATGCTGCGACCGCCCGCCAGGAACCGGCTGAGCACGTCCTGGCCGAGGTGGTCGGTACCGAACGTGCCGACCGAGCTCGAGTTGGGGGCGCCGACGAAGTCGGATGGGCCGTGCGGCGCGACGTAGGGCCCGAACAAGGCCACCGCGATCATCGCCCCGGCAAGCGTGATGCCGATGCGGGTGCGCCACAGGCCAAGCGCCGAGCGCAGCAGACGTCCGGTCGGCGGGCTCGGCCCGACGGCCTCCGGCTCCGGCGTCAGCGGCGTGTCGGCGACCAGCGTCACAGCCGCGTCCGCAGCCTCGGCGTGACCAGGATGGTGGCGATGTCGGCCAGCAGGTTCAGCACCACGTACAGGCCCGCGATCAGCATCGCCAGCGCCTGCACCATCGGCAGGTCGTGGCTGTTGACCGAGTCGAACATCGCGCCGCCGATGCCGGGATAGGCGAACAGGTACTCGACCACGATCACGCCGCCGGCCAGATAGGCCAGGTTGATCGCGATCACCTGGAAAGTGGGGCCGAGCGCGTTCGGCAGCGCGTGGCGGACGAGCACCGTGCGCTCAGGCATGCCCTTCAGCCGTGCCATCTCGACGTAGTCGGACTCGAGCACCTCGATCATCGAGGCGCGCATGATCCGCACCACGTAGGGGGTGACGGCGATCACGAGCGTGGCCGTGGGCAGGATCATCCCCTTCAGGTCGTTCCACGGTCTCACGCCGGGGGCGGCGATCGCCGGCAGCTCGTGGAACACGGTGGTCGAGAACAGCACCACCAGGAACAGCCCGACCACGAACTCCGGCAGCGCCGCCAGCGCCAGCGTCAAGATGGACGAGGTCACGTCGAAGCTGCGGTCGCGGCGAAGCGCCGCGTAGGAGCCGATCGCGATCGAGATCGGGATCGAGATGCCGCCCGCCAGCAGCACCAGGAACGCCGAGTTCTCGACCCGCGGCTTGAGGTAGGTCGACACCGGCTGCTGGTTGGCAAGCGAGGTGCCGAAATCGCCGTGCACCAGCCCTGTCAACCAGTTCCAGTACTGCTGCACCACCGGCTGATCGAGGTTCAGCTGCTTGCGAAGCGCGTCCAGGCTGGTGGGCGTCGCGGTTCGGCCAAGGATCGCGCGCGCCGGATCACCCAGCGCCTGGGTGGCGGCGAACACGATCACCGAGACGAGCAGCAGCACGGCCAGGCCCAGAAGCAGCCGCCGGATGATGAACCCGGTGACTCCGCCCACGTGCAGCACCCCTCGCCACCCCGGGCGCGGTTCCTCGTCGGAACCGGCCGGGGCAGCGGCTGGAGGGGGCTCGCTAGGTGAAGTAGATGGTTCGGTACCCATGGCCGAACGAGTCGAGGTTCAGCGTCCCGCGGTTCTGCTCGAAGCCCGCCACCTTGCTGGAGTAGGCGTCGACCAGGTTGTTGAAGAACGGGATGATGTAGCCACCGAAGTTGTACTCCTCGGCCTGCATCTGGTGGATGATGTCGGCCCGCTTGGTGGGGTCGACCTCGCTCAGCGCCTGCGTGTAGAGGGAGATGTAGTCCGAGCCGTCGCCGCTCTTGGGCGGCCAGTGGCACTCGTTGTAGGGCGCCGTGGGCAGGCTGCCGTTGGCGACCTGCGGCAGGTAGTTGCGGGTGCCCCAGAAGTCGACCGAGAAGGCCAGCTTGAGGTACTGGTCGCCGTAGTAGTTGGGGTCGGTGTGGACGTTGATGGTGACGCCGGCCGCCTTCGCCTGCTGGGCGAACACGTTGGCCGAGTCGACCATGCCGGCGGCGCCGTTGGTCGTGTGCAGGTCGACCGTCATCCCCTCCTGGCCCGCCTGCTTGAGGAGCGACTTCGCCTTTTCGATGTCCTGCTCCCGCTG